>JAQTOI010000004.1 GCA_028713415.1 Candidatus Omnitrophota bacterium | reverse complement strand
CGGGGCATACTCAAGGAACGACAAACTAACGACAGAAGATTTTGAGATGCTTGTTATTTCTCAAAAGTAGAAATTTTTGTTCCGTAAAAATAAATGAAAAGAAGTAAAATGAGGGGGCATTTTAGGATCAATCGTTAATGGGGCAGTCTAAGGATATTTGCCAACCCATGCCTCGCCAGTTTTTTTGCTATTGACTTTTGAGGCGAATTTTATTCGCTAAACCTAACTATATTCCAATCTGTGTAATCCTTTCCAAATCTGCGTAATTGTCTATGATGTTAAAAAGTGAATTAAGCTGGTCGTATTCTCGGGACAGGCTCTTTTTAGAATGCCGCAGGGCGTATTATTACCATTACTATGCCTCCTGGGGAGGCTGGGAGCGCGAGGCAAGCGACCTCTCGAAAAAAGCATATCTTTTGCGTAATATACAGAACTTGGATGCCTGGATAGGGGATATCGTGCATCAGGTTATTAAATGGATTTTAGAAAACCAAATCCAGGGCAACACTGTTTTGCATGACGAAGCTATCAATAAGACTAAGCAGATGTTTTTGAAAACTTGGGAGCAGTCACGCGGAAAACTCTGGGTTAATAACGTAAAGCACAATTTGAATCTTTTCGAGCATTATTATAACCGGGAGCTCTCACGCGGATTTCTGGCTGAAAAATTGGTAAAAGCGCAACGCAGCATAACCAACATTTATTCTTGCGGGTTGCTCGAAACAATTAGCGGGCTTTCGAAGGATTGTATTTTGCGAGTGGACGAATTGGATAGTTTTGACTTTGAAGGGATTAAGATATTCGCTGTGCCTGATTTTGCAATAAAAAATGAATTATATACCCTCTATGATTGGAAGACCGGAAAGCCTACAGATAAAGACGCTCTGCAATTATCTTGCTATACGCTTTATGCGCATGACAAATGGAAAGCAACCATCGATAATATTCAACTAGTACCGGTTTATCTGGCACAAGAAGAAGTTTCATTAAATCCGATAAAAGCGCTTAAAACTGAAGAGGTTAAGACATATATCCGCTCAAGCATATCCGAAATGAAATCTTGCCTTAAAGATGCGTCCGCAAACATTGCCGACATTGATAAGCTGCCTAAAACAAATGATGGCTGGCGATGCAAAAATTGCAGATTTCAGGAAATATGCGTGCCCGGTCAAAAACCTTGACAGAATCATTTTTGTATGGTATATATTATTTAACAACGAAGTTAAATAGAGCGGCAATGGTGCCCCAATCAAAAGATTGGGGATTTTTTTTGCGAAGTCGACAGAGTCGACGAGTATCCCGTTTTTGCACCCGATAGGTTTCTCTCGCAATTTCTCGCCGTAGGTAGCGAGAAATTACGAAAATATCAATGGAGGCAAAAATGGGATAATTCAACTAAACAATTTTTCTGGCTAGGAAGCCAGAAAAATTGCAAGTTTCATTAGGCAACGAAGCCCTTTTTTGAGCAATGATATGCTTGAAGAAGGGCTTTTTTAATGAGTAGATATTTTTTCTTCTTCAAAGAAGCATAAAAAATATAGTCCCGCCAAAAGGCGGGCGTCTGGGAATTAATTCCGACGAGCTTCGGGTAAATTTTAGCAAAAATTTACCCGATATGCAGGCGAGCCGGAAATTAAGGTGCAATCATGAATTTTGAAGATTTAGTTAAGCGAATAAAACCCAAATTAAAAGGCATAGCCATTAAACTTGACGGAAAATATACGTCATTTAATGACGATGATCTCTATCAGGAAGCTTTGTTTTCGTTATGGGAGAAATACAGGGAGAATCAGATACAAGATAAAACAGATAGCTATATTTTGCAGGGGTGCTTTTTTTTCTTGAAAAATTACATTCGTAAAGCCCATACGCGGCTCGATAAGCGTTGCTTAAGCCTGGAGAAAAATATTAATGAGGCTAACGGTACGCTTGAGGATATTTTGCCGTTAGAAAACGAGGGAGTTTTACAATTCTCGCGGTTTAATCTTTTGCTCCAGGATATCGAGCGCTGCCTCACCATAAGAGAAAAAGAGGTAATGGAGCTTTATTTAAAGAATTTCACAACTAGAGAAATAGGCGGGCGTCTGGGAATTTCTCATGTCATGGTTGTAAAGTTATTCAATAGGATAAAAGAAAAATGCGCTGCCTTTAAAGAAGAAATTTTATAATATAGTTTCCGTTTTACGCCTAAATTGGTTACCAAAAACAAATATTTCTTACTTGTATTACCGTAGCAGCTAAGGCACATTGTTGTGTAGAAACAGAGCCGTTCCTAAAAAGAACGGCTTCTCTTTTTTAAGACAGAGACGTCTTTGAATCCTTCGCATGGATGCAAAGACGTCTTTTTTTTGGGAATATAAAAATTCTATGATAATAGCAAAATTACCAATGTCAAATGCCTCAATGACGAATAAAATCTCAATTACCCAATACTCATTCGGAAATTGGCGTTTGGGTTATTCATTTGTCATTCGGATTTGGACATTGGACATTAAAATATACGATTGCACTTTAACCTAATGTAGCGTTTACGCTAGGGGGTATCATGAAAAAGGTAGAATGCATTATCAGGCCGGAAAACTTAAAAAAACTAACCGATGAGCTTCTTTTGGAAGGCATAGCCGGGCTTACGGTTACAGAAGTTAAAGGTTTCGGCAGAGAGGTAACGCGCCCGGAAAATTACTTATTTTTGCCCAAAACTAAGCTCGAAATGTATGTAACCGACAGCCAAGCAGAGGATGCGGTGAAAGTAATTACGCGCCATTGCAATGATGGGAAATTTGGAAGCGGTAAGATAGCTATTTTACCCATGGAAGATTGTGTGAGGATAAGGACCGGAGAAAGAAAGGATGAGGCGATACTTTAAAGAGGAGGGAGCCTATGCGTAAAAAAGGTCTATTGAGCTGTTTAATGGTTTTGGCTTCTTGTTTTTTGTTTTCGAATTATTCTTACCCGACTCCTACAACACATATCTGGGCGCCGTCCACGGATGTGCAGAAATACGGGGTTATGCATGTAACCAGTGATTTATATCTTGCCTCAGAAAGGGATTCGCAGGGCGCGCGGCCGGATACCATTACCAACCTAGGCTTAACAGCCGGAATTTTACCTTTTAGCAAATTAAATATGGAACTTGGTTTCGATCATAAAAGCGGCTTGGGAGATCTTGACGATTACCCGATATATTTTAATGCCAAGATAGGCGTTCCTGAAGACTCTTTCGGTAAATTATTTCCTGCCCTGGCAATAGGAATTTATGACATAGGCACGGAGCACAACAAAACTGACAATAATGTTTTTTATGCAAAGGGTGCAAAAACAATAGCGGTAAAAGATTTTTCATTAGGGAGGTTTTCGGCGGGATATTTTCAAGGGAATTCAAGACTACTTTTAAACGGGTCCGGGGAAAAGGATAACAATGGACTGTTTGCCGCATGGGAACGGAGCATTCCTGAAATCTCTGATCGGCTTTGGCTCTGCGCAGAATATATGGGCACAAAGAGTTCTTACGGCGCCTGGAGCTACGGTTTTTCTTGGAAGTTTTCCGATGCAGTTTGCGCGATTGCAGGCTACAACCGCTACAATAATTCCAATCTTGCTGACACAGTTACCTTGCAGATAGATATCGATTTTGATTTGTTTAGTAAGTTTTTAAAAAATAAATAATTTAGCATAAAAGGAGGTTCGCGATGAAAAAATTCTTTCTGGTAGCGTTGGTGCTTGTCTTGATACTGTGTGTTCCCGCGGCATTCCCGGTGTTTGCGCTAGACGGAGCAGCTGTTGTCAATAGCGGGGATACTGCCTGGGTTTTGATTTCTTCGGCGCTTGTGTTGCTTATGACTCCGGCCTTGGCATTTTTTTACGGCGGAATGGTGCGAAGGAAAAATATGCTCAGCATACTAATGCAGTGTTTTATTGTTATGTCGGTATTAAGCATTCAATGGGTATTGTTCGGCTATAGTTTATCATTTGCTCCCGGTAAAGGTTTCTGGGGAGGTTTGGGCTGGGCAGGCTTAAACGGAGTAGGCTTAGAGCCTTACGCGGATTACGCCGGCACTATTCCTCACCAGGCTTTTATGATATTTCAGGCGATGTTTGCGATAATCACTCCGGCATTAATTATCGGCGCGTTTGCCGAAAGAATGAAATTTTCTTCATTTGTGGTTTTTACGGTGCTTTGGGCTACCTTTGTTTATGACCCTATGTGCCATTGGGTTTGGGGTATCGGCGGCTGGCTGCGTAATATGGGCGCGCTTGATTTTGCCGGTGGCACAGTGGTGCACATAAACGCAGGTATTGCTGCCCTGGCAACCGCGCTTGTAATCGGTAAAAGAAAGAACCTGGACAGCAACACCCCTGCGCCGCATAATTTGCCGTTTATTGTGCTGGGGACTGGATTGCTCTGGTTTGGTTGGTTCGGTTTTAATGCGGGAAGCGCGCTGGCCGCAAACGGCATAGCTGTTAATGCGTTTGTAGTGACGAATACCGCTGCTGCCGCTGCAGGTTTAAGCTGGGCGCTTTTAGAATGGCTGCGCAACGGAAAACCCACTATGTTTGGAGTTGCCAGCGGCGCTGTGGCAGGCCTGGTGGCGATAACCCCTGCAGCAGGATTTGTCAGTGTGATACCAGCGATACTCATCGGCATATTGGTGAGCATATTCTGTTATACGGCAGTCAGTGTTATTAAGCCTAAATTTGGTTACGACGATTCGCTGGACGCTTTCGGTGTGCACTGCATAGGTGGCATTTGGGGCGCTCTGGCAACGGGTTTATTTGCTTCAAAAGCGGTAAATCCAGCAGGAGCTAATGGTTTATTTTTCGGCAATCCGCAGCAATTCTTGATTCAATTGGCTACAGTGTTAATTTGCGCGGCGTACGCTTTTGCCGTTACTTTTATTATTTATAAGATAGTTGATAAGGTAATGGGGGTGAGAGTAAGCGAGAAAGAAGAGCTTATCGGATTAGATCTTACACAGCATCGTGAAAGGGCGTATACGGTATTAGAATAAATACTATAGAAGCGGAACGCCGCGGAACAATACGCGGAATAACGCGGATTTCAGCGTCTATCCGCGTTTAGATCCGCGTGTATCCGCTTCTACTATGAAAGGAGCCATTATGAAGTTAATCATTGCCATCATTCAGCCGTATAAGTTAGAAGAAGTGAAGGAAGAATTATACAAAGCCGAAGTCAACCTGATTACCGTCAGCGAAGTACTCGGCCATGGCCGGCAGAAAGGCGTTACTGAGGTCTATCGCGGCGCAAAAGAAACAGGTAATCTCTTAAGGAAGGTACGCCTTGAAATCGCGGTGAATGAAAATTTTGTCGAACCCACGATTAAAGCCATCATTAAAGGCGCTAAAACAGGGGAGACCGGCGACGGTAAGATATTTGTAATAGACTTAAAAGAATGCATTCGTATCCGCACCGAGGAGCGCGGTTTCACGGCCATCGGTTGATTTTTCTACCAAGATCGGTTTTTATCCGCAATGGCGCAAAAGCGCGCAAAACTGCAAAAATTATCGTAATCCGGTTATCGGTTGTGCAACTGGAACCGTTAAGCGTTGAAGGTTCACCGTACTTATCTATTAAGTTTTTTTGCGAAAGACGATAACCGATCTACGATTCGAGCTACGTCCTTCGATTTCACTCAGGACTTAGCCCTGAGCGTAGTCGAATGGGCGCAACCAATCAACGCTCAACGGATTCTTCTTTTGCGTCTTTGCGCCTGCCGGCCGGCAAGGCAGGGAATTCCGCGCTTTTGCGGTGTTGCAAGTCTTCTTAAAAATATTGACAAAAAGATTGCGCGCAGTAGAATACCCCTTCTATATTGATATAAAAAAGATATAAAGTCTTCTGGTATTGTATATCGGAAGACTTTTTTATTTACCCAGAAGATGCACGCTTCGCAGGTATTTTCTGCCCGAAGTTAAAACCGAAACTTACGGTTAAGTTTCGGTTTATAAGGATAAGGTCTTTATCTTATGCAGAATATTTCCCTGCTTTTAATTGTTTGTGTGCCTGCAATCGGAGCGTTTTTGTTGCCCTTAATCGGACGCCTGAATAGGGGCTTACGAAACGGCCTTGCTTTTATTTTTGTTTTATGCTCCTGCCTGCTTTCATTCTCGCTGCTTCCTTGTGTCCTCTCCGGAAAAGTGATAGAAATCGCAAAATATTTGCCGCTGGGCTTTAACTTTATTCTTGTCGCGGATAGCCTGGCGGTATTTATGGCCTGCGTATCTTCGGCTATAAGTGCGGTTATACTTCTGTTTTCCTGGGACTACATCAGCCATTACGATAACCAGAACGAGTACTACTCCATGGTAGTCCTTTTCTTGGGTGCGATGATGGGATTGGTATTCAGCGCAAATTTGATACTGATGTATATTTTTTGGGAAATCACTGCCATAAGCAGTTGGCGCCTGATAGGTTTTTTCCGGAAAAAAACAGATGTTTTACGTGCTGATAAAGCGTTTCTCGTAACGGTATTCGGCTCTCTTCTGATGCTGCTTGGATTTGTGAGTATTTATCAACAAACAGGTTCTTTTGACCTTAGCGTGATTAGAGAATATTTCCGGCACAATCCCTTATCGGCTGTTACGGCAGCATTAATCCTTGCTGGTATATTTTCTAAATCAGCAACACTTCCTTTTCATACCTGGTTGCCTGATGCAGGCGTCGCGCCTTCGCCTGTTACCGCGCTGCTGCACGCGGCAGTGCTGGTAAAAATAGGTGTTTATGTTTACGCGCGCCTTTTTATTGTTAATTTTCCCGTTAGTTTACTCTTGTGCTCTATTGTGCCTTGGATTGCGGGGGTAAGCGCGCTTGTTTGCGGGGGAGCTGCGCTTATTGGCACGGACTTTAAACGAATTGTGGCTTATTCTACTATCAGCCAAATTGGTTTTATTTTTCTAGGCTTATCTCTGGGGACTGAAATAGGGGTATTTGGCGGCCTTTTGTATATCCTGATGCATGGTATTGCCAAAGCCGGTTTGTTTTTATGCGCGGGAATAGTTGAGCAGAATGCCGGTAGTAAGGATATTACAAAGTTAGGCGGATTATTTAAAGTTATGCCCCTGACCGCGGTTTCCTTTTTGTTCTGCGTGTTTTCCGTAATGGGCATTCCGCCTTTTGGCGGGTTCTTCAGCAAATATATGGTATTTTCTGCGCTTGTAGGAAATGGTAATCAAATGCTTACCTTTATATTCCTAATAGGCGCTATTTTAACGATACTTTATCTGGCCAGGCTTTTTATGCTGGTGTTTACGGGAGAACTGCGTATTGCGGCTAAGCGTGAGGGTTCTTCGCTCATGGTGGCTTCGGTAGTTATTCTGGCGCTTGCTTGCCTGGCGGGCGGCTTTTTTGTAGGTTATCCGTCAAAAGTAGTTCAATCCGTGGTTAACCAAATGCTGACTCAGCAATGAATATTATGTTATTCTTACCTATAATAGTGCCTTTTGTAAGCGGCGGTGTTGTTCTTCTGGTTCCCAACAGATTGCCCGTCTTGCAGAAAGCTATTACCATTGTTGCAACCGCTTTGAATCTCGCGCTGGCAATATTTTTGTTTAAGCAGAATGTATCTTGCTCTTTACCCTGGATTGGCTTTGGCATTGATTTTGCCTTACGCGTATATCATTTCAGCGCGTTTATCATTTTAGCTTGTTCTTGTTTTGGATTTTTAATCGCCATTTATTCTAGCTTTTTCATTCAGAAAAATTTCCGCGCCAATCAGTTTTTTTCTTATTTTCTTATTACCATTGCTTTTACCAACGGAGCAGTGCTCGCGGATAATTTACTCCTTATGTTTTTTT
Organism: Candidatus Omnitrophota bacterium; assembly: GCA_028713415.1. GTDB lineage: Bacteria > Omnitrophota > Gorgyraeia > Duberdicusellales > 4484-171 > JAQTOI01. The sequence continues at coordinate 52,838 of JAQTOI010000004.1, read as the reverse complement.
TCTGGGAAGGGCTGCTTTTAGTATTATTTGGAATGATTGCTCTGGGCAGGCCCGGGGCATTTAAAACCGCGATGAAAGCTTTTATCATCGTCGCGATTACTGATCTTTGCATGATGATTGGTATTGCTATTGTGAGCCGCCTGTCAGGGACATTTATTATCTCTAAGATAAATCTGCCGCCAAGTGCAGCAGGTTCCGTAGCCTTTGTTTTATTGGCGATCGGTGCTATTTCGAAAGCAGGCTCCATGCCATTTCACAGCTGGATTCCTGACGCAGCTCTTGATGCCCCCTTACTCTTTGTGGCGTTTGTGCCTGCAGCATTGGAGAAACTTTTAGGGATATATTTTCTCGCAAGAATTTCTCTCGATATGTTCCAGCTTTCTGCGCATTCATTCCTTAACACTTCACTTATGGTTATCGGTTCTGTTACGATACTCCTTGCGGTAATGATGGCGCTTATACAGAAAAACTACAAAAAACTTCTAGCGTATCACGCCGTAAGCCAGGTGGGGTATATGATTTTAGGCATAGGTACAGCGGTACCCGCGGGCATTATCGGCGGCTTGTTTCATATGGTAAACAATGCGATATATAAAAGCGGCCTTTTTTTAACTGCCGGCTCAGTCGAACGGCAAACCGGGACCACCGATTTAGAAGAGTTAGGCGGCTTAGGCAGAAAAATGCCCATAACCTTTATATGTTTTCTTATTGCCGCCGCTTCGATTTCTGGAGTCCCGCCTTTTAACGGTTTCTTTTCAAAAGAGCTGGTGTATGAGGGCGCCTTGAAAAGAGGATTTCTATTTTACGCAATTGCGGCCACGGGTTCTTTCTTTACTGCTGCATCGTTTTTAAAGCTCGGGCACGCGGCATTTTTGGGTAAAGTACCGCCAAAATATGAGCACACAAAAGAAGCGCCTCTGGCGATGTTAATTCCCATGGCGATTATCGCTTTTTTTTGCGTATTCTTTGGCCTGTGTAACAGTTTTGCTTTGCAAAAATTAATTCAGCCGGTGTTACATCAGGCAAACTTTCACGCCGCTGAATTTGAGGGTTTTAAGGTTAACGCCAAGCTTACTGCCGTTACGCTTATCATACTCTTTGCCGCATTAGCTAACCATTTTTTCGGCTTTAGGATGAGAGGTAAAGCCATAGCAGCCGCGGACCATATCCACCATGCGCCGGTTTTATCGTTTTTCTACGCTAAGGCTCAAGAGAAATGGTTTGACCCTTATGATATTGGCCTAAGGATAGTAAACATGGCGGCAGGTTTTGCCTTTCGTGTAGATAGGGCTATAGATTGGCTGTATGAAATATTAATAGTAAAAGTAACAGGCTTTTTTTCCGGCACCATGAAAAGGCTGCATACCGGCAATTACGGCACCTATTTATTCTGGTCACTGATTGGCCTGGCGTTTGTAATTATATTTTTGTCACGTTCATTGTAGAAAGATTACAGAGATTATAAAGAGATTACAGAGATTCTAACAAGATTATACAGATTTTAGAAAGATTACGCAGATTTTTTTAATCTCCGTAATCTATCTCTAATCACCGTAATCATTAACGTAATAAAAAAATTAATAATATGCTACTTTCCTTACTTATATTAATTCCTTTGTTCTCGGTACTCGTATTAAACCTGCCGCCGCTTTTACGCCGCGCAAAAGTATCATTTTATTGCGCTCTTTGTTTTACGCTTGCGCAAATTGCGTTAGTCTTTTTTTGCGTTTTTAATCCGCAAAGTATTGTCGTTAATCCCTTTGGTTCTTTGCTGGAATTAGACTTGTCAGCCGACAGTATAAGTTTTGTGGTGCTTCTTTCAATAGGGATTACCGGATTTATTACTCTCTTGGTGGCAAAATATTTTATTTGCGAGCAGCAAAACGAGCATAATTTCGTCAGCGTTTTGTTTCTTGCCCTGGCAGGGTTAAACGGCATTGTCCTGACAAGCGATATTTTTACCCTCTACGTCTTTCTTGAAATTGCCGCTGCCGCATCGTTTGTTTTAATTGTGATTAATAGAAAGAAAAATGCCCTTGAAGCGGCGTTTAAATATATCGTTCTTTCTATCCTGGCAACAACCATGATGCTTTCATCTATCGCTTTGTTTTTGTTTATCGCGGGCAATACTCATTTTGCCAGTATCCGCGCAGCGTTTAATTATTCTTCGCATGATTTTCTTCTGATTCTCGCTTCAGGGCTTTTTATATGCGGAGCTTTCATAAAGGCAGGCGTAGTGCCTTTTCACGGGTGGCTTCCTGAGGCTTATTCCGAGTCACCTGCCCCGGTTACTGTATTTTTAGCGGGTATTGTGACTAAAACTCTTGGGATATATACCTTAATACGTATTGTAAATTCGGTATTCGGGTTTTTACCGGCAATAAATAATTTATTGCTCTTTGCCGGAGCGGTAACTATCACCCTCGGAGCTTTAGGCGCGCTGGCACAGAACGATTTTAAAAGGATATTGGCGTATTCAAGTATTAGCCAAATAGGGTATATTGTGCTGGCTTTAGGTTCAGGCACTGCCTTGGGGCTTAGTGCCGCGCTATTTCATTTTTTTAACCATTCTATTTTTAAAGCGCTGCTTTTTGTTAATTCTGCGGCAACTGAAGCGCAAACGAAAACCAGAAACGTTGAGGCCATGGGTGGTTTACAGGCAAAAATGCCGGCTACCGCTTTTACCTCTGTTATTGCGAGCCTGTCTGCCGCAGGAGTGCCTCCTTTGGCAGGATTCTGGAGCAAGCTTATGATAGTAATTGCCTTGGTGGCCTCAGGCCATCCATTGTATGCATTAGTCGCCGTATTGGCGAGCGTATTGACGCTTGCATATTTGTTGTCATTACAGAGGCGAGTTTTCTTTGGCACTTTGAACGCCGATTGTGCGCAAGTTGTTGAAGCCAGAGCCGGGTTAGTGTTTGCCGCGGTATTGCTTGCTCTGATAACCGTCGGAGCCGGAGTATTTTTTCCGTTTGTGTTAAATACTTTTATATTGCCTATAGAAAAGATTTTTGCAGGCTGAAGATGATTGTAAACAGTATACTGCTTATCGCATTATTATGCGTTGCCCTTTGGGCAGTGATGACGCGCAGCCTTTTGCGTTCAGCAATCGCCCTTGCCATAGTGAGCGCGGTATTGACAATGCTTATGTTCAGGTTGCATTCGCCTCTGGCGGCAGTTTTTGAGCTGTCGGTTTGCGCCGGGCTTATCCCTGTAGTGTTTGTCAGTGCCATAACCCTAACGCAGCCCTTATCGACCAAGGAAGTATTGCAGCATATGAGAGAGAGATTAACCAGGTTCTGGTATCTGCCGTTTATTATCGTATCTTCCGGCATCATTTTTACCTTTATTCATTTAAGTTCTAAGATGCCTTTGCCTGGTGCCGAAGTTGATAAGGATGTGCGTATTCTCTTGTGGAATATAAGGCCTCTTGATTTGATAGGCCAGATATTGATTTTGCTGATAGGTGCATTTGGCATATTAATCATTTTTAAAGAGAAGAAAGAAAATGAATAGTGAAATTGCAAGACTTTTCTGGTCATTTTCCCCTTTTATTATTATGCTTTTTATCATAGGGTTATATTGCATATTCGTAACCTTTAATCTCATACGCGTTTTGGTGGGTGTTGAGGTTTTAATGAAAGCGGCCACGCTGCTTGTAATCGTTGCCGGCGCAGCCACTGGACATATTGCTTTAGCGCAGGTAATTGTAGTTACTTTGATTGTTATTGAAGTGGTCGTGATTACGATAGCTGCCGGAGTCGTTATCGGTATTTGGCGGCACAATAATTCCCTGGATACGCGTAAAATCCGTCAAATTAATGATGAGGGTATAAGTGATGAATAGATTAATATTATTGCCGCCCCTGGCTTTTCTTATCATATTTTTCTTTATTCAGGCCTTATCTTATTTATTTTCGAAAATATCCTATCGGCCCAAGGAGACATCGCCGGATTCGCGCAAGCCCTATGCCTGTGGAGAAGAAAGATATGACCACATGTTGCAGCCTGATTACAGTTCATTTTTCCCTTTTGTTTTTTTCTTTACCATCGCTCATGTCGCTACTCTTATATTGACGACCGTTCCTCTGGAAAGCTCCAGGGTTTTGATGATACCATTGTTATATATAGCAAGTGTCGGGGTTGGTTTGTATATTCTCTTCAGGAGGTAACCAATGCAGGTAACTGAAAAAATAATAAATTGGGCGCGCATTAAATCTCCCTGGATATTGCATTTTAATACCGGGGCTTGTAATGCTTGTGACATAGAGCTCATCGCCACGCTTACCCCGCGCTATGACCTGGAACGTTTTGGGGTACAGCTAAAAGGAACGCCCCGTCACGCCGATATACTTGTATGTTCCGGACCGGTTACTAAAAAAGTAGACGAGAGGCTCAAAAGAATATACGAACAGATGGCGCATCCTAAATTTGTGGTCGCGGTAGGCACCTGCGCTTGCAGCGGAGGAGTCTTTAGGGGTTGCTATAACGTTGAAGCCGGCATTAATTCAGTAATTCCGGTTTCTGCCTATGTGCCCGGATGCCCCGCAAGCCCCAAAGCTATTATGGATGGAATAGTGAAATTATTGGCCAGCTTAAAAGAATAAAGTGAAATTACTAAAAATAACCAAAGACCACAGAGTTTAGAGTTTTGTAAATTCCGAAGGTCTTTAGTCTTTAGTCTTTCCGCCTTCGGCGAGACCTCGCCCGTCGCGAAGCGAAGAGGCGGGTGGTCTTTTGTCCCCTTCGGGGAGGCTCCGCTCAGGCAGCAGGAGCGCCAGGCTGCGCACTCTTTGGTCGAATCCGAGAATTAAGATGTCTTTAGAAGAAAAAATAAAGCAAGCGTTGGTGAGTAAATTTGATTTCCTTGCCGGCAGGATAGTGATATCGCGGCCGCGGCGTATTTTTATACAGGTAGAGCTTGAGCGACTCAACGATGTTTTCGATTATGCCGTAAAACAACTTGTCTTTTCGCATCTTTGTACCATTACCGGCCTGGATGAAGGTTTAACGTTTGGGGTTGTGTATCATATAGCCGATAAAAACGGTATTGTACTGAATTTAAGGACTGCTGTTCCAAAGATTAATCCGGTATTACGAACCATAACATTTTATTTTCCCGGCGCAGAGATTTATGAAAGAGAACTCATGGATTTACTTGGAGTAAAAATAGATAGCTTGCCGCCGGGCTTGCGATATCCTTTACCTGATGATTGGCCGCAAGATGAGTTTCCTTTACGCAAAGGCTGGAAACCGAAAGCAGAGAACAGAGAACAGAAGACAGAAAACAGAGAACAAAAGACATAAAAAATCTGACTTCTGAAAGAAATAGGAGTATAAATGCGCGAACAACGTAAGTTTAAGATCCCAATAGGCCCTCAGCATCCGGCGTTAAAAGAGCCGGAAAGCTTCAGCGTTGCTTTAAAAGGTGAAAAAATTTTAGGCGTAGATATACGGCTTGGCTACAATCATCGCGGTATAGAAAAAGCATGCGAAGAGAGGACATATGTCCAGGATGTGTATCTAATCGAACGCATCTGCGGTATTTGTTCCCATACCCATTCCACATGTTTTGTCCAGGCAGTGGAAGAGATAGCGCAGCTGGCAGTACCTAAGCGCGCTCTCTATATACGGACACTGGTAGGGGAACTGGAGCGTGTGCATAGCCACTATCTTTGGCTGGGCGTGGCCGGCCATGAAATAGGTTTTGATACGCTGCTTATGTATACCTGGCGCGACAGGGAAGCGATCATGGATATTTTAGCCCTTCTTACCGGAAACCGCGTCAATTACGGAATTAATACTATCGGAGGAGTAAGAAGGGATATTGACAGCGCGCAAACCAAAGAAGTTCTAAAGGCTGTTGAGCAGCTTGAAGAGAGGACGCACTATTACATTGAGATTGCAACTGAGGATATGGCTATCAGTAAAAGGCTTTCGGGTGTAGGTATGTTGCCGCAAGAAGACGCATTGCGCCTGGGTGCGGTAGGCCCTACTGCCAGAGGTTCTGGGGTCAATCGTGATGTCCGCAGGGACGACCCTTATGCCGCTTACGAAGAGCTTAGCTTTGATGTTATTACGGATACGCATTGCGATGTTTATGGCCGCACTGTGGTGCGGTTAAAAGAGTTGCTTGAATCATTCAAGATTATAAGGCAGGTTTTAAAAAACATGCCGCAAGGGCCCATAGCGGTGAAGGCTCCGCGTAAAATCCCGGCTGGTGAAGCTTTAAGCCGTTATGAAGCACCCAGAGGCGAAGACGTGCATTATGTTAAAGCTAACGGTACTGATAAGCCGGAAAGGGTTAAGGTGCGCGCGCCTACGCTTGCGAATGTGCGCACCGTTAAGCAAATGCTTAAAGATAGGTTCTTGGCCGACATGCCTATTGTGATTGCGGCAATTGATCCGTGTTTTTCCTGCACCGATAGAATGGTGGAAATAAAGAATGTGGACAGCGAAAAGGAAAAAATTATCTCCTGGCCCGAGTTGCGCAGCTTAAGCATCGAGTGGTATAAAGCTCAAGGCGTAGATTTTACAAAATTAAATAAAAAATTAGGAAATGTTTAGATGAGAAAACCGGTTTCACGGATGCAAACAGATGCTTGCGGATGTCACGGATAAATTAATCCGTTTGAATCCGTAACAATCTGTCTGAATCTGTTACTAATATTGCTTATCTAAATAAATCAAAAACTAGAGGTGTCAAAGTGGTAGGCTCAATTTTTTCTGTTTTACTGTTTCCGGGTTTTCTATTTGTAAGCGTACTGGCGTTGTATTCTGAATTCATCGACCGCAAAATATACGCGCGCCTGCAGAATAGAGTGGGCCCTCCCTGGTTTCAGCCACTGGCGGATTTTATCAAACTTCTGGCTAAGGAAGATATCGTTCCCGAAGAAGCCAACCGTAATATGTTTAATCTCGCTCCGGCTTTCGCGCTTTGCGCCGCGGTAACAGCATTTTTGTATATCCCTTTGTGGAGTTTTAACTCGCTTTGTTCGTTTGGAGGGGATTCAATCGTTGTGCTTTATTTATTGACTATACCGACTTTGGCTTTTTTCATAGGCGGCTGGTACTCTACTTCCTTATTCGCGCGCATCGGGACAGTGCGTTCGCTCACTCAACTGGTTGCGTATGAAGTGCCTCTTTTTATGGGAATACTTTCAGCAGCGCTTCTGGCTGATAGCTGGTCATTAAGAGACATAGCCTTTTTTTACACTCAGCATCCACTGTACATTTTGTTGAATTCCATTGGTTTCGTAGTGGCTTTGATATCTTTGTTGGGTAAATTAGAGAAGGGGCCGTTCGATATTCCTGAAGCAGAAACTGAAGTAGTTGCCGGAGTCTTTACCGAATACAGTGGAAGGAACCTTGCGTTTTTAAAATTGTCGCTTAACGTTGAAATGGTAGTGGGCGCGTCATTGCTGGCTGCGGTATTTTTACCGTTTGGTTTAAATGCTAATCCCTTGGCGGGATTTTTCTTTTTTATACTAAAAGTATCGGCAATAGTAGCCATACTTTCATTGATGCGTACCATTACCGCGCGCCTGCGTATAGATCAAATGATTCGCTTTTGCTGGAAATACATGGCGCCCTTTGCAATTTTGCAATTAGTCATCAATCTTATTTTAAAAGGAGTATTATTACGATGAGGCCGGGAAAGATGATGCGCCAGGTGCTGGGGTCTATTTTTAAAAAGCCTGCTACTATTTTGTATCCGGCAGCGAAGTTAGAGATGCCGGATAAATTCCGGGGTAAACTTAAATACTACGCGGCCGCCTGCATAGGCTGTAAATTATGTATGAAGGATTGCCCAACAGGGGCAATCATAATTAACAAGGTAGGCGATAAGCAATTCGAAGCGATAATTGATCTGGCGCGCTGTATTTACTGCGCTCAGTGCGTTGATTCCTGCCCAAAAAAAGCCCTTGAGGCGACAAAAGATGTGGAGCTGGCGCAATTAGACGAGAAACGATTAAAAATAACTTTTACTCTTAATGACCCTGAAGGAAAAGTTACAGAGCAAACTTAAAGGAGCCGGTAAAGTTACGGTTTTAGGCGTCGGCTCGCAATTGCGCGCGGATGATGCTGCGGGAATGCTTGTTGCCTCTTACTTGCAAAAGTCCTGCAAAAAATATCCACAAGCTGAAAACTTACAAATTCTATTTGGCGAAACCGCGCCGGAGAATCTTACCGGAGAAATAAAAGCTTTTAAACCCACTCATCTTATTATAGTTGATGCTGCTGATACCGGCAAAAGAGCGGGGACGGCCCTGATAATGGAGCCTGGCGAGCTTGCGGGCATCTCTTTTTGCACGCACCAGCTGCCCATGAATATTCTAACGGATTATCTTTTGAAATCATTTAAATGTGAGATAATTATAGTAGGTATCCAGCCAAAGACTCTTGTGTTCGGAAAATCCGTATCGCGCTCCGTTAAAGCTGCTGCAAAAGAAATTTCCGCAACCATCAAGAGTATTATACTAACAAGTGCCCGGGGAGTTTTAGCATAGACTAAAGACGGCTAAACCAAGGAGAATGATTATGATAACTTTCATCGTTAAGGGCGGATGGGTAATGTATCCGATTATCCTGGGTTCAGTTATAGGCTTTGCCATAGTAATTGAGCGGTTCCTTGTTTTTAGAGGGATGAGGTTTGATACTTTTAAATTTATACAGCAGATTTTCAAGGATTTAAAAAACAACGAAGTTGATAAAGCCCTGGAAGCTTGCAATACAATAGATCATCCGGTTGCGGTAATTTTTAAAATAGGTATAGAGCGGCGTAACTTACCGGCGCAGAGGCTGGAAAAAATTTTGGAACAGACGGGCAACAATCAGATTCAAAAATTAGAAAAAAATTTAGGCGCCCTGGTTTCAATCGTCGGTATTGAGCCGATGCTTGGGTTTCTTGGGACTATCACCGGTTTAATAAGGGCATTTATGTCATGGGAGCAGGCTGGGGCTAACGTTACGGTGAGCGCGCTTGCCTCCGGCATCTATGAAGCAATGATTACGACTGCGGCGGGGTTGATTATCGCCATACCATTGTATCTTTGCTACAACTATTTTGTGAGCCGCATAAAAGTTACCGCAAACGAGCTTACCAACCATGGTATTCAACTTCTTGAGGCGATTGCTGAGCTAAAAGGATTAGAAAAATAATGAAGATTTCCGGCCGAAGAGATTATCTGGTAAACCTTGAGTCGATAGCCATGACCGATATAGTGCTGAATATGTTCATATTTTTCTTCATATCTTTTAGCCTGCTTTATACCTTTAATGCTGACCGCCTGAAAAAATTAGCAGTTAACCTTCCAAAAGCCAAAAATACAAACCCTATTCAGTCCGCGCAGCGCGTGAATATTTCCGTTACCGGCAACGGCGTAACCTACCTTGAAAGTGAAGCGCTGACCGTGGATGAATTAGAGGAGGAAATTGGTAAGCTTAAAACTGCCAATAATGACCTGAATGTACTTTTGCACGCTGATAGGGTAGCGCAGTTTAGATATATCGCAAAAGTGCTTGATATTTTAAACGGCCTGGATGTTAAAAATATCAATATTGCGGTGACACCGGAAAGCCAGGATAAGTGAAGTCAATAATATTTCTTGTTGCATTGATATCTTTTTTCTGTATTTACGCACATGCAGTTGATTCTAGACAAGGCATTGTTTTATCGAACGAAGATTATCCCGCAGAAGGTTTAGCTTCCTGGTATCACGCCAAGAAAACCGCAACCGGTAAGCGCTTTAGCGCAACCCCTTTTAGCTGCGCGATGAGAAGGTGGGATTACGGAAAATATTATAGAGTTTGCAATATTGATAACGGTAAGTGCGTTATCGTTTTGCACAATAATTTCGGACCGTCGAAAAAGTTTTACAAGCGAGGTAGGATTATTGATTTAAGTAAAGCCGCGTTTGCGAGCCTGGCAGAATTAAAAAAGGGGCTCATTAGGGTGACGGTGACGCAGATAGATAAAAATTTAAAGTATTAGTTTAGTTCTTTTAGGAATATAACATTTTGGACACCGCAAAGCCGCAAAATCCCGCAAAATCGCAAAAAAATCGAAAAAAAACAGTTTCAAATTATGGGATTTCTTCCTTTTTGCGCCTTTGCGTCTCCTTTGCGCTTTTACGGTGTCAATACGCTCAAACTACAATTTAAATATACCTTAGGTTACCAGAACGCTTATTTCTTTACTTGTATATAGGTAGCCGGGATACTGGCACAAAGTAGTGCTAAAAGGCAATAAAATCAGGAGATTTAAAGAACGAAGGCGTTCAAATAGCCAATGAATTGGTTATATGAACGCTTTTTTATTTTTAGAGGCAAATTCGCACTGTGATTTTTGTGCGCACGCCTGCCTATCGGCAGTCAAGCTTCAGAAATCACGTGCTTCCGCCAAAATCGAAGATTTTGGCGAGATCTCGCCATTCGCCTAAAGCGAATGGCGGACATTGAAGGAGGTAGACATGGCAGTAAGGCAAGAAGCATTATTCAAGATAAAAAGCGTGCAGTTGAATAAAATTGATTTGCCCAAGAAAGTCTCAACTTATTTCGGAGAAAATACCTTTAGCATCGAGACGATGCAGAAACATATCTCAAAGGAAACTTTTGAGGCTTTTAAAATTTGGATGTCTGAAGGAAAGACTATTACTTTGACGCAGGCTAACGAAATAGCTAATGCCATGAAAGAATGGGCTATTTCAAAGGGCGCTACTTATTATACTCACTGGTTTCAGCCAATGACCGGTTTGACTGCCGAAAAACACGATAGTTTTATCTCGATTACAGGCCCAGGCAAAGTAATTGAAAAATTCTCCGGAAATAAACTAATACAGGGTGAGCCTGATGCAAGCAGTTTTCCTTCAGGCGGTATCCGCGCTACCTTTGAAGCGCGGGGTTATACGGCCTGGGATCCGTCGAGCCCGGCTTTTATTATTGAGAGCGCGCTTGGAAAAACACTTTGCATACCCACGATATTTATTTCTTATCATGGAGAGGCGTTGGACGCTAAACTTCCTCTTTTGCGTTCGGATGAGGCCTTAAGCAAGGCTGCGGTAGGCTTACTTAAACTCTTTGGGCACAAAGATGTAAAGAAGGTATTTTCTACGTGCGGCCCGGAACAGGAATATTTTCTTATTGATAAGTATTATTATAATCTTCGCCAAGACTTGCTTATGGCCGGAAGAACATTGGTGGGGGCTGCGTCACCAAAAGGCCAGCAGTTGGAAGACCAGTATTTCGGCACAATAAAGGAGAGGGTATTAAATTTCATGTTTGAGGTTGCCGAGGAAGCCTATAAATTAGGTATTCCCTTGATGACCAGGCACAATGAGGTAGCTCCGCATCAGTATGAGTTTGCTCCGATATTTGAAGAGTCTAATATCGCCGCTGACCATAATCAGTTGATGATGGATTTGATGAAAAAAGTAGCGCTCAGGCATAATTTAGTCTGTCTCCTGCATGAAAAACCTTTTGCCGGCATTAACGGAAGCGGTAAGCACTTGAATTGGTCGCTTGCGGATAACCTGGGTAGCAATTTGCTTAATCCAGGGCAAACCCCCGAAGGTAATTTGCAGTTCTTGGCGGTGCTGGTGGCAGTGCTGCGCGCAGTTTATCTTCACGCGGATATTATACGCGCCGGTGTCGCTCTGGCGGGCAATGAACACCGCCTGGGCGCCAATGAGGCTCCGCCGGCAATAATCAGCGTTTATCTGGGAGAGCAGCTTAGCAAAATCCTTGATACGATCGCTAAAGGCGCCAAAAAAGAGATATCCAAACATTATGTCATTGACCTGGGTTTGGCGAGGCTTCCGCAGTTTGATAAAGATATGACGGACAGAAACCGGACTTCACCTTTTGCTTTTACCGGAGCAAAGTTCGAATTTCGGGCAGTCGGCTCATCGCAGAATATTTCAACTTCCATTGCCATCATTAACACAATCGTGGCAGAAAGCCTCGATTATGTAGCGGAAAAAATAAAAAAGGCCAACGGCAGCGGCAAAGATTTTAATGAAGCGGTTTTACAGGTTATAGCACAGGTGGCAAAAGAAACGCAAGATATCCGTTTTGAGGGCAACAACTACGCACAAAACTGGCTGGAGGAAGCAAAGAAAAGAGGGCTTCCTAATGTTGCTTCAACTTGTGAAGCTCTTAAAGCTTTCGTCAAAAAAGAGAATATAGCATTATTTGAGAAGTATAAGGTTTTTAGCAAAAATGAAATAGTCGCCCGTTACCACATTTGGGTGCACATGTACACTTTAGTGTTGGAAATCGAGGCTAATACTTTAAATGAAATGGTAAATGCGAGCGTCATTCCGTCCGGATTTGAATACGCAAAACTGCTTGAGGATAATCTCGGCGGGCTTATAAACCTAACAAAAAATGCTAAGTTAAAGTTTTCAAATGAAGCCCTGAAGGATCAGGGTGAACATCTAAGCGAAGTTATTTCCAAAATTTATTACGTGAGGCGCAACACTAAAGAAATGATAAAACTGCTCAAAAAATGCGCAGGCCTTAGCGCGGAAGAAAAAGGTAAACTTTACTTTGAGGGACTGAAGCCTTTAATGGAACACATCAGAAAGCACGTTGATGATTTAGAGTGCGTGATTTCCGACGAGCACTGGGATTTGCCAAAATACAGAGAAATGTTGTTTATTAAATGAGGGGTTGGGTGGTTTTCTTGATGCATTAACCCCTCATCCTGAGGGCCCCGGCCTTAAACCTAAGTTGAAAGGTTTGGGACGAAGGATCTCTAATAATATCGATGATAGTAATAATCAAGCACGCTCAAATAGAAGGGCCGGGGTTATTAGGTAATTTTTTCAGAAATACTTTTTTCGAAACGCGTGTCGTAGAATTATGGCGTAAAGAAAAATTACCAGAAGTATCTGCCTGTCAGGCGATAATTTCTTTAGGCGGTCCGATGAACGTTTATGAAACGGATAAATACCCGTTCTTAAGCGAAGAGGAAGATTTCTTAAAAGAGGCGCTTTTGCAGCGCATTCCTTTTTTAGGCATTTGTCTGGGAGCGCAACTTCTGGCAAAAGTATGCGGCGCTTCAGTTACCAGGGCTGCTTGCGAAGAAATAGGCTGGTACAGGGTTGCTATTACTGAAGATGCCTTGGGAGATGCGCTGCTGGGCAAGTTTTGCGGCGATATCGAGGTATTTCAATGGCATAGGGATACCTTCACTCTGGCGCCTGGAGCTATCTTGCTTGCTTACGGTAAAACCTGTAAAAACCAGGCATTTAGAATTGGCGAATGCGCCTGGGGGTTACAGTTTCATCCGGAAATGACGCAAGAAATGCTTAAAAATTGGCTGAATGATTGTCCGGCCGGTGTCGATAAGGAAAGGATACTTGTCGAGTATAATCATAAAGGCAATGAATACCTTAAGCAGGCCAACCAGATATTTCTCAATTTTGAACGGGCAATCGGAGAATGTTTAGTTACCAGAAAATAGCGTTTTTTTTGCAATCGTGTGCCTACTTATTAAGCAAATATGATTACGGTTTTGGTACTTGAAGAAGAAAGAAAGGTTTACGAGTTGTTTTCGCAGGCGCTCAAAAAAGAGGGTTATTCTTTTGTTGACGAACCTGTAAGCGGTGGGATTATAAAAATAGTCAAGAAGGCTGATTCTTCTACCCGCTCAATGTTAGGCGAACGTGCATTTGAGCTTAAAAATATGTTATTTAGCAATAATGGCGGTGAAATTTATAAGAGGGCGCTGGGAGAGATAGAAAAAAGCCTGATAGAAACGGCGCTTGAGCGCACCGCGGGCAATCAATTAAGAGCAGCGCAGCTTTTAGGGATTAACCGCAATACTTTGGCCGCGAAAATTAAAAAACTCGCGGTTGAAGCGAAAAAGTGGAAGATTTATTAATTTGTTTTTATCAGCTATCAGCCATCAGCTTTCAGCTGACAGCTTTAAAGACGTCAACCTACTAAGCTGATAGCTGAAGACTGAAAGCTGTTAGCTTTATTATTATGAACTACACTCATTTTCCCAAAAAACAGGGCTTATATGACCCGCGATTCGAGCACGACTCCTGCGGCGTAGGGTTTGTGTGTGATATTAAAGGCAGAAAAACAAATACTATCGTTAAGCAAGCGCTGGAAGTTCTGCGCCGGCTCTCTCACCGTGGAGCAACCGGAGCTGACCCCCAGACGGGTGATGGCGCGGGAATATTAATTCAGATTCCTCATGATTTTTTTGCGTCCGCGTGTAAAGAACAAAAAATAGATTTGCCGCAAGCTGGTTTCTACGGCACAGGTTTGGTTTTTTTGCCGCAGACAGAGCCTGAACGCAACTTCTGCAAAAATATTTTTTCTAAAACCATAGAAGAGGAAGGCCTGGTTCTTTTAGGGTGGAGGAAAGTGCCTGTCGACAACACCGTTATTGGAGAAACCGCGCGTAAAACCAAACCGGAAATTGAGCAGGTTTTTATCGCCTCCAGAAATCACAGTGGTTCTTTAGCTTTCGAAAGGAAACTATATTGCATACGCAAACAGATAGAAAATACTATACGCGCTTGCGCTCTTAGCCAAAAATCATTTTTTTATATCACCAATCTTTCCAGCCGCACTTTTTCTTATAAAGGGCTGCTTATGCCCGGGCAGTTGGAGAAATTCTTTCTTGATTTCAGGGATTCTTCTTTAGCGAGCGCGATTTGCCTTGTGCATTCGCGCTATAGCACCAATACCTTCCCTACCTGGGATTTGGCGCAGCCGTTCCGCTTCCTTGCTCACAACGGAGAAATTAACACATTGAGCGGAAATATAAATTGGATGCGCGCGAGAGAAAAATTACTAAAAAGTGATTTATTCAAAACAGATATAGAGAAAATTAAACCTGTCGTTGTGCCTGGGGGCAGCGATTCCGCTGCCATAGATAATGTATTTGAACTGCTTACCTTAAGCGGGAGAGACCTGATACAGTCTATGATGATGCTTATCCCGAATGCCTGGGAGCAGAATAACCTTCTTGATGCGAACATAAAAAGCTTCTATAAATACCATACCTGTTTTATGGAGCCATGGGATGGCCCGGCGGCAATAGCGTTTACCGACGGCGTTAATGTGGGTGCAAGTTTGGATAGAAACGGGCTGCGGCCGGCCCGTTATATTGTTACTAAAGATGATTTTGTTGTTATGGCTTCAGAAATGGGGGTATTGGATATTGATCCGGCTAATATACTGGTTTCCGGGCGTCTTGAGCCGGGGAAAATATTTTTCGTGGATACGCAGGCCGGACATATTGTTAACGACTCGGACATAAAGGATAAAGCAGCGAATTGGAAACCCTACGGCAAATGGATTAAAGAAAATATGCTTTCGTTAAGCTCTCTCCCAAAGCCAAAGATAGAACAGAAACCGATACAAGATTCGCTTACTCTGCTAAAAGCTTTTGGCTATAGCCGTGAGGATTTGAAGATGATTATTAAACCCATGGCAGAGGAAGGCAAGGAGCCGGTAGGTTCTATGGGTGACGATACACCGCATGCCGTGCTTTCATATAAGCCCCAGCTTCTATACACTTACTTTAAGCAGCTTTTTGCGCAGGTAACTAATCCGGCAATTGACCCTATACGCGAGCAGGTAGTAATGAGCTTGTCCAGTTATGTTGGAGCAGAGCGCAATCTTCTTGAAGAAACACCCATGCATTGCCATAAACTGGAAATTAAAAATCCTATTTTAACTAATTTTGATTGCGCAAGGATTAAGGGCATAAATACGAATGGTTTTAAAACAAAAGTAATCTCTATTCTTTTTTCCGTCAAAGGCTCGCAAGGAGTTGCTGGAAAAAATTTTAAAATTGCGCTTAGAAGAATATGTAAAGAAGCAGTAAGGGCAATAAGGGAAGGCTGCACCTTTATAGTTTTAAGTGACCGCGGGCTGGCGCCTGACTACGCTGCGTTACCTGCCCTTTTAGCCCTGGGGGCGGTGCATCAGCATCTTTTAAATAAGGCTTTACGCAGCAGTGCAGGGATAATCGTAGAAAGCGCAGAGCCCAGAGAGGTGCATCATTTTGCTTTATTATTTGGATACGGCGCCGATTGTATTAATCCTTATTTGGCTTATGAAGCCATTAATTCGTTACTTGAATCCGGAGACCTCAAAATGGATTACGATAAGGCACTCCATAACTACGTCCAGGCGGTTTGCGCCGGTATCTTTAAAATTATTTCTAAAATGGGCATATCAACCTTGCAGAGTTACCGCGGAGCGCAAATTTTTGAGGCATTGGGCGTAAATGAGGAAGTTATAGATGCCTGTTTTACCGGCACCGTTTCGCGCATTGGTGGCGTGGGCTTCGGAGAAATCGCCAAAGAGGCCATTATGCGCCATGGCGCGGCATACAGCAGCGCCGAGGCAGCCAAACCCTATCTTGCCACAGAGGGCCTTTATTATTGGCGAAGAGACGGTGAATTTCATCTCTGGAACCCTGAGACAATCTCGAGGCTCCAGGATTCAACTCGTTTAGGCGATTATGCCAAATATAAAGAATTCTGTAGCCTCATTAACGATCAATCAAAAAGCCCCACAACATTGCGCAGCTTATTGAAAATTTCTTTTGATGCTAAGGGGATTGTTCCTGTCTCAATTGATAGAGTTGAGCCTGTTGAGAATATATTTAAACGTTTTGCAACCGGCGCGATGAGCTTTGGTTCCATAAGCAAGGCAACTCATGAGACGCTGGCTATCGCTATGAATAAATTAGGAGGAAAATCTAACACCGGCGAAGGAGGAGAAGATCCTGCGCGTTTTGTGCCTTTAGCCAATGGAGATTCTTTGCGCAGCGCAATAAAACAGGTGGCATCGGGCCGTTTCGGCGTTACCGCCAATTACCTTGTTAACGCCGATGAGCTGCAGATAAAGATTGCTCAAGGGGCAAAGCCGGGAGAGGGTGGGCAGCTTCCCGGGCATAAGGTAAACGCGATTATCGCCCGCACGCGTTATACTACGCCGGGAGTTACTTTGATATCGCCTCCGCCGCATCATGATATCTATTCTATAGAGGATTTGGCGCAGTTGATTTTCGATTTAAAAAATATAAACCCCAAGGCGCGTATCAGCGTGAAACTTGTTTCGGAGATTGGCGTTGGCACTATAGCTGCCGGCGTAGCTAAGGGGCATGCGGATATGATTCTTATTTCCGGAGGAGACGGCGGCACCGGCGCTTCGCCTCTAAGCTCTATAAAGCACGCAGGTTTGCCCTGGGAGCTGGGTTTATCAGAGGCGCACCAGACGCTCGTATTGAATGATTTACGTTCGCGCGTCCGCCTGCAGACTGATGGCCAGATGCGCACCGGCCGCGACGTTGCCATTGCGGCAATGTTGGGGGCTGAAGAGTTTGGCTTCTGCACCGCGGCTCTAATAATTTGCGGATGCGTGATGCTGCGTCATTGCCATTTAAATAATTGCTCCGTAGGGGTTGCCACGCAGGATGAGATTCTGGAAAAGCGTTTTATGGGGAAACCGGAATATCTCATTAATTATTTTCATTTTGTTGCGCAAGAATTACGCGAAATTATGGCAAGTTTAGGAGCCATCAGGCTTGATGAATTAATCGGCAGAACGGATTTACTTAGCGTTAACTCCGCGATTTTACCATGGAAAGCAAAACATATAGATTTTTCCAAAATTCTTTATAAACCCGATGTTTCTGAAAATGTGGCCGTGCGTTGCGGCAGAGTGCAGGAGCATGGTATCGATAAGATATTGGATTTAACCTTGATTAAACATGCAACGGACGCATTAGCAGCGCGCAAGAGTGTCTTAGCTGAATTTCCCATCCATAATACTGATAGGGCCACAGGCAGCCGCTTAAGCGGAGAATTGGTTAGCCGTTACGGAGAGGCAGGCTTGGAAGACGATACCATCAAGTTCAAATTTAGGGGTGTCGCTGGCCAGAGCTTTGGCGCATTTCTGGCTAAAGGTATAACTTTTGAATTAGAAGGCCTGGCAAATGATTATGTCGGTAAGGGCCTATCAGGTGGAAAAATAATTATTCGCCCCGACAAACGGACTGACTATACGCCAGAGAACAACATAATAATCGGTAATACCACTTTCTACGCAGCTACTAGCGGCGAAGCTTATATCAGGGGTGTTGCCGGAGAGAGGTTCTGCATACGCAATTCAGGGCTGAATGCCGTAATTGAAGGTGTTGGCGACCACGCATGCGAGTACATGACAGGAGGCCGAGTCATTATTCTAGGCGCTACCGGAAGGAATTTCGGCGCCGGAATGTCTGGCGGGATTGCTTACATTTTAGATGAAGCGGAAAATTTCAAACTAAAATGCAATATGGAAATGGTGGCTTTAGAGGCTATTTCAAGGGAGGATGAAACTTTTATCCATAAGTCGCTGCACGCTCATTACACATATACCGGAAGCTTACTTGCCAAAAAAATTATTGATAATTTCACGAAAGAAATAAAAAAGTTTGTGAAAGTAATGCCTCTAGAATACAAACGCATCCTTTCGGCTAAGAAAACGAGAAAGAGTCCGGAATTAGTGGAAGTGTCGGATGGATAAAGCTATCAGCTATCAGTCATCAGCTATCAGCTTAGAAACACGAAAGAGCTGACAGCTGAAAGCTGAGAGCTGACAGCTGAAAGCTGAAAGCTGAAAATGGGTGATATAAAAGGTTTCTTAAAGTTTAAACGGCAGGAGACAAAATATCGTCCGGTATGCACGCGCCTTAAGGATTATCGCGAAGTAGTGCTGCCGCGTTCCGACGATGAAGCAAGAGAGCAGGCATCCCGGTGCATGGATTGCGGCACTTCATTTTGCCATTGGGGTTGTCCCATAGGCAACTATATCCCCGAGTGGAATGATTTGGTTTATCGCCGTCAATGGAAAAGGGCCTTCCAGCTGCTTGATGCGACGAACAATTTTCCAGAAATTACCGGAAGGCTGTGCCCTGCCATATGCGAATACGCCTGTGTTTTAGGCATAAATGACGATCCCGTTGCCATACGGGAAAATGAATTATCGATAATTGAGTACGGATTCGACGCCGGTTTTATCCGGGCAATGCCGCCGAAATCGCGTACCGGAAAAAAAGTTGCCGTTATCGGTTCTGGACCCGCAGGCCTTACAGTTGCAGCTCAGTTAAATAAAGCAGGCCATAATGTGGTGGTGTTTGAGCGTGACAGGCGTCCCGGAGGAATTATGCGTTACGGGATACCGGATTTTAAATTGGAAAAATGGATTATTGATCGCAGGCTTGCAATCTTAGAGAAAGAAGGGATAGAATTTGTAATGGGTACTAATGCCGGGTTAGACTATAAAACCTCGAAACTAATCAAACAATTCGATGTTATTTGTCTATCCGGAGGTTCGCGCATACCTAGAGATTTAAAGATCGAAGGTAGGGATTTGAAAGGTATTTATTTCGCCATGGATTATTTAGTACAGTCCAACAGGCGTCAGGAAAAAGAAAAAATACCTAACGATGAAATTATCGACGCTAAAGGTAAACGTGTAGTAGTCATTGGCGGAGGAGATACGGGCGCTGATTGCGTGGGTACGGCACATCGCCAGGGAGCCAGCTGTGTAATACAGATAGAGGTAATGCCAAAACCCGCCACCTGCCGTACAGACGCGTGCACCTGGCCCAAATACCCGTTGCTGCTTAAAACCTCAACGAGCCACGAGGAGGGGGGAGAACGGCAGTGGTCTGTTCTCGCCAAAAAATTCATCGGTAAAGACGGTTGCCTTGAAAAGCTATCCTGCGTGAGAGTTGAGTTCGTAAGCGATAATAAAAATGCTTGTCCCGTTATGCGCCAGATTCCTGGTTCTGAATTTGAGATAACAGCTGATATGGCGATTTTAGCAATAGGTTTTTTGCATCCAGAGAAAAGCCTGCTTACAGAAGAACTAAACGTGAAATTCGATGAGCGCGGAAACGTCAAGACCGATGAAACCTATATGACGGAAACAAAAGGCGTATTTAGCGCCGGCGATATGCATAGAGGCCAATCCTTAATCGTTTGGGCTATTGCCGAGGGTAGAGCTGCCGCGCACAGCATAGATAAATATTTGATGGGTACAAGCAATCTTCCCGCTATTTAATTTCATAGTTTCAATTTAACTTGACAAGTTTAAAATAATATGCTAAATATTCAAACAGATAGAGCACAAAGTTTGTGCACTATCAAGAAGGGGCAAAGGCGTTTTAGAAACGCTTTTTACCGTCCCTTATTTCAGAGTAAGAAATACCGGATAACGACGTCCTTTTTGGCAGCATAGTTTGCTAGGAAGGACGTTTTTATTTTTCGAGAACGAAGGCGTTCTAACCCATTAGGGGGCAGAACGCCTTTTTTTATTTAAGCTGTGTCTATAACTTAGACCGTTATTGATGGTGCGTCATGGAAGAAAGTACGACATATACAGAACAAATAAAGGCTTTATCAAAGATTAGCAAAGCCATAGTTTCGGACTTGTATTTAGAAGATATCCTTCGGCTCGTGGTGACGGTGACTGCCGAGACAATGGGTTCAAACATCTGTTCGCTTATGCTTATTGATGAAAAAAGAAAAGGGCTCGTCATAAGAGCTACACAAAGCATTAGCGAGGAATACAACAAAAAACCGCCGTTAAAAATAGGAGAAGGGATTGCCGGAAGAGTTGCTGGGGACAATAAACCACTCATCATTAGAGATGTTACAAAAGAGAAAGAATATAAACATAAAGATATTGCAAAAAGAGAGGGCTTATGTTCGCTTCTATGCGTCCCTTTGGCAGTAAAAGGAAAAGTTATCGGAGTGCTTAATTGTTATACCTCCAAACCGCATGATTTTAGCGAAACGGAAATAAATGTTTTGACTTCTATAGCAAACCAGGCAGCGGTTGCTATCGAAAATGCTGAGCTTATGGTAAAGGGGCGGGTAATTCAGGAAGAATTAGAGATACGTAAACGTGTTGAGCGGGCAAAAGGCATTTTGATGCGGCAGGAAGGACTCACTGAGGAGCAGGCTTACTTAAGATTAAGAAAATACAGCATGGATAATCGCAAAACTATGCGTGAGGTTGCAGAAGCAATCATACTGGCTGAAGAGATTAAGAGATAGCAGGCTGTTTGAATTTTTTAAGGTGATTTACGGCATGGCATTGTAAGCCAACAGCTTTTTAACTTATCGCCGGCGCAATGGTGGCGCCGTGCAGAAGCTGGCTTTGTTATGCGACAATCGGTCAGGGTGTGACCGGGAAAAGGGAGGGGCTATGAATTTGGGAAGACCAAATGCGAATGACGCAACAAGGACGTTTAACCGTTCCAAGAGCGTTGTGCCGGGTTCAGGCATATGCTCGCGTTGCATTGATGGTTGCAAAGGTAACTGTGAAGTGTTTAAGGCAACATTTCGTGGCCGCGAAGTAATTTATCCGGGACCTTTTGGCGAGGTGACTGCAGGAGGCGATAAAGATTATCCCGTGGATTATTCTCACCTTAATATCCAAGGATATGCCGAGGGCGCTCGGGGGTTACCTAAAGGGGTAAACGGCAATCCCGATACGACAAAGTTTCCCGATGTTGACACTGAAATGGAATACGGCTGGGACATTAAAGTAAAAATGCGTGCTCCAATTTTTACGGGAGCGCTTGGCTCGACGGAAGTCGCGCGTAAAAACTGGGAACATTTTGCGATAGGCGCTGCCATATCAGGCGTGACGCTCGTATGCGGAGAAAATGTGTGCGGTATTGATCCCGCTCTTGAGCTGGACAATAAAGGAAAAATTAAAAGTTCCCCTGAGATGGACAGGCGTATCGAAGTGTATAAGAAATTCCATGAAGGATTTGGCGAGATACTGGTGCAAATGAACGTGGAAGACACGCGCTTAGGGGTTGCGGAATATGTGCGCAAAAAACATAAATTAGATACTATAGAATTAAAATGGGGCCAAGGCGCTAAATGTATCGGCGGAGAAATCAAAGTTAAGAGTTTAGAGAGGGCAGCGCAGTTACAAAAACGCGGATACATTGTCACTCCCGACCCTACAGTGCATGCAACGCAAGAAGCCTTTAAAGACGGTGCGCTTAAGGAATTCGAAAGGCACTCGCGTCTGGGGTTTGTCAGCGAAGAGTCTTTTCTGGCGGAAGTGGCGCGCTTGAGAGAACTTGGCTTTAAGCGAATTACTTTGAAAACAGGCGCTTATTCCATGAAAGAACTCGCCATGGCATTAAAATATTCTTCGCTTGCCAAAATAGACCTTTTGACTATTGACGGAGCGCCGGGCGGAACAGGCATGAGTCCCTGGAGGATGATGGAAGAGTGGGGTATACCTACTTTTTATTTAGAAGCATTAACCTACGAGTTTTGTGAAAAATTACGAAAAAAAGGAATGCGTTTACCGGATATTGCCATTGCCGGAGGCTTTTCGAGCGAAGACCATGTGTTTAAAGCAATTGCTCTTGGTTCGCCCTATGTGAAAGCAGTATGCATGGGCAGAGCGCTAATGATTCCCGGTATGGTGGGCAAAAACATTGCTACCTGGATTAAGAATAATCAGCTTCCACCTACGGTTTCGGAATTCGGCAGTACAGAAAAAGAGATCTTCGTTTATTATGAGGAGTTAGCGGACAAATACGGCAAAGGCATAGACAACATTCCTCTTGGCGCAATAGGAATTTATTCCTTTGCGCAGAAAATTAGAGTTGGGCTTCAGCAGTTAATGGCAGGGAGCAGGAATTTTAGAGTAAATACTATTTCAAGAGCTGATTTAATGAGCTTAACCGAAGAGGCTGCCAAGATTTCCGGCATCCCTTACGTTATGGATGCGTATCGTAAGGAGGCTGAGGCAATCCTTGACGGTAAAACTAACGGAAGAGGAAACGGCAGTAAGGCTTCCGGAAGAACACGCAAGTTTGCTGCAGTTTAAAGGATGAAGCGTAGCTTATGCCTCTAAGTGCATAAGGAGGAGGGTGGCTATGGGGAAAAAGGGGTTATGTGATACCTGCAATAACGGCGATCACTGCGTTCTAACGGCTATATTTCCCGTATGGCAGTGTGAAGAGTTTAGTAATAATGGTATTATGCCAAGAGGGCACACAAGTGTAACGATGAGAGGCCAAAAAAACAATAGCTGTAGCAATGAAACTGGCAGCGAGGCAGGGGATTGACGAATTTCCTCTCGTTATTAAGAGCAAAAAATCATATTTGACAAGTTCGCGGCATTGTGGTACACTTTTTCTACGTTAGGAGTAAGGTAGATTAGAAGTCGTAAACCGTAAGGTTTGATAGCTAACCTTACGGTTTTTTGTGTTTAAATGAGGTTTGTTTCCCGACGTAACGTCGGGTTTTACAGGAAAAATGTACTTCTGGGCGCCTAAATAACCGAAAAATCTTTTGCGACATTTTTCGATAGCGCCTCAGAAGTCAATTCGACTAAGCGCTTTTTCAGCGGCTGGTGTCGCGAAAAAGCGCGAGTCTCATTGAAGGAGGTGAACAAGATGCAGGCAGGTAAGATTAAGAAACTAGTGCGTGAACGCGGTTTTGGCTTTATCAGCGACAGCGAGGGGAAGGAGTTCTTCTTCCATCAGACCGGAGTGCTTGAATCAAAGTTTGACGCTTTGAGCGAAGGCCAGGCAGTGGAATTTGAGATAGAAAGCTCGCCAAAAGGCCCACGCGCGGTGAACGTGAAAATTTCCGGTAACTAATCATTTTATCCGACATTTCTGGTGTAACGCGGGCAGCTTTTCAACTGAAGTGCTACTACGATGAAGATAACATTTATTGAGCCGAGCCCCACAGAGGCAAATGTATATAGCAAATTGCATATGCCGCTATTAGGACCGGTCTATCTGGGCACTATATTGAAAAATAGGGGGCATAACGTCCAAATTATTAATGAAAATATCTATAAGCCTGACTATTCTGAGCTTGAGGCCGACCTTATAGGTATTTCCATTATGACTTCAACGTCAAAAAGAGGCTACGCTATCGCTCGTCAATTCCCCAGAGATAAGGTTATTATGGGAGGGGTCCACGCAACCATACTCCCGGAAGAAGCCTTGCGGTTCGCGCGCCAGGTTATTACAGGAGAAGCAGAAGAACTTATAGCCGATGTAGTTGAAGGCAGGCGGAAAGAGCCTATTGTGCAAGGCCACGCTGTTCAGAATTTAGACACTCTTCCTGAGCCGGATTTTTCTCTGGTTAATGGGTATAAGTTTCCGGCTATGGTGATGCCTATTTCTACCTCAAGGGGTTGCCCCTTTAATTGCAGTTTTTGTTCTGTCACAAAGATTTTCGGCCGGCAATACCGTTTTAGAAGCGCGCAGAGCGTTGTCAAAGAGCTCGCATCGCGCAATGCGCGGGCGTTTTTTTTCTGCGATGATAATTTTACCGCCCATCCTAAACGTACGCGTGAATTGCTGGGCCTGATGCTTAAAAATAAGATTAGTCACTGGACAGCCCAAGTGCGCTGTGATGTTACTAAAGACGATAGCCTTCTGGCTATGATGGTAAAAGCGGGTTGCCGCACGGTTTGCGTGGGATTTGAGTCGATAAATGCTAAAACTCTTCGCGCGTTTGATAAAAAACAAACTATTGAGGACATAATAACCGCTATCAAGTCATTCCGTAAGAAAAAAATTAAAATTCACGGAATGTTTGTTTTGGGAGCCGATCAGGATAATACGCAGACTATCTGGGATACGCTAAAGTTTGCGATAAAGCAAAAAATAGATACTCTTCAAATGACCGTGCTCACCCCTTTCCCTGGAACTAAGGTTCATGATGACTTAGAGAAAGAAAAAAGGATTTTCAGCCGTGACTGGAGCCTTTATGACGGCCAGCATGTTGTTTTCAAACCAAAATTATTATCAGCAAAAGAGCTGCAGCTGAATGTGCTGCGGGCGTATTTAAAATTTTATTCTCTTTCCAATTCCTTGTTTTTATTATTGAAGCTGCGTATCAGCAACGCTTTTTTCAGGCTTATGGGATATGGAATAGTCAAGAAGTGGGTAGCTCATAACCGTTCAATGCATTGGTTACTGCATGTCCAATAAGCATCAAAATAGCCCTCCGATTTTAATTACGCTTATTTTTCTCTTTTACAATTGAAAAATTATTTTTTCCACTGTACAATAAATTCATGGAAAAGCTGCAGCTAAAATTTCGCAAAGAGGACTTAGTTGTAATCGGGATTCTCTCTTGCCTGCTGGCCCTTGAATTATTGACCATCGTCCTGATACCGATGGCGCAAAAGTTACCCTTTATCATTTCGATATTTATTTCATCGATAAAGATTCTCGCGCCCTTATTCCTTTTTTTGAATATATTTTTTCTCTTATCCACTTTTCTTTTTAAAGAAAAAAAAGAGGTAGCTGATTCGTGGGCTACTTATTTTCGTGAGTCACTGCGGTCAGCTTTTTCGTCATCCGTAATATCTACACTGGTGTTGTTAAGTTCGGTTCTTTTGGGATTTTTGGTTTATATGGGTTTAAGCAAAATTTATAATTTGCCTCCAATCAGCCATACCGTCGAGTATCTTCGTCTCTGGGTAGCGCGTAATACCTATTAGAGTTTAACTAATTCCCCCAATAAAGATGTATTTCGGCTCTAACCCGTTACCGTTATTGTGAAGCCGGCCAATACGGGGCCGGCATTATTGAAAAGTAAGCTTTCTTAATGAATGCGCATGATTCATCTTGTAAAGACAGGGTTATTATGATAATATTTTTCAGCTATGAAGACAATTCTTTACTGCACAAATAAATCCGCCATAGGAAAACCGTTACCTTTTTCTGCGATAAAAACATCTAAATTAGAGGATATTTCTAACAAAAATTATCCGATTATCGTAGTGAACGAAGCTTTTCTAAAGTCTCATAAAACGATTAACGCTTCTCATTTTCCAGATAAAGTATTTTTCGCTCATTTCAGCCGGGAAGATAAAAGCAACATTCGCCAGTTAACTTCGCGTAAATTTTTCGATTATTTTACTGACGAGGATAGTGAAGAGGCAATCCTTTTTAAGTTACAACACGTTGAGCAGATTCTCGATTATAAGGTTCGTATAGGTAATTTAGAAAGAGAGCTGTCAAACAGGCATAGAAGGCTCGAAAAACTGGTTTTAGTCGACCCTCTGACTGATTGTTTTAACTGGCGCTATTTTCTGCGCCGCGCCCAACAGGAATTAAGCCGCGCGCGCAGGCATATGCAGCATCTTTCTTTTATTGTTATCGATATAGATCATTTCCGCCAGATCAACGAAATGTACAGTTTTCAGTTTGCGGACTCCGCCATTAAGGAAATCGCCGACATCTTGCGTAATAATCTTCGCCAGGAAGATATCTTGACTCGCTGGAGGGAAGATGAATTTTTTATCATATTACCGTATCAATCACGCCCGGGCGCTTATAAAGTAGGCCTGCGTATTAAGGATAAGATCTCCTCTCATCGTTTCAAATACGGGAAAATTAGCTTGCGCCTTAAGGTGAGCGTATGCATGTTATCTTTTCCTGAGGATAAAGTATTTAACGTCAAGGATGTTATAAATGCTTTGGAAAAGTGCTTGATTGCCGTTAAGCGTAAAGGCGGGGATACCGCGGTTGCATATTCGCAGCCAGGGCCGGTAGTAGTGCAGGAAGTAAAAAAGGAACCCACGGTAGAAGAATTAAAAACAAAAATAGACAGGTTAAACAGCTTATTGAATAGGGATTTGTTAGAGATGATTTTTGGTTTTGCGCGGGCCATTGAAGCCAAAGATTCCTATACCGGCCACCACGTAGAGGATACCTCGCTTTTGGCGGAAAAAATAGCCGAGGAACTTAAATTGTCCGGGACGGACGCAGAAAACGTTAAGCGCGCAGCGGTTTTGCATGATTTGGGAAAAGTCGGCATTGAAGAAAGTATTCTTTCTAAAAAGGGCCCCCTTACCTCAAAAGAAAGAGAAATTATTAATGCGCACCCATGGATAGCCGCTGAGATTTTACGGGAAATTCACGGCCTTAGAGGTGCGATACCGGCAATCCTATACCATCACGAACGCTACGATGGCAAAGGCTACCCCATAGGTTTAAAAGGAGAAGAGATACCTTTGAGCGCGCGCATAGTTGCGATTTCAGATGTTTATCAGGCTTTAATTACGGACAGGCCATACAGAAAAGCGTTTACCAAAAAAGAAGCGCTTAACATTATTAAACAAGAATCCGGAAAGCAGTTTGATCCCAAAATAGTGAAAGTATTCTTAAAGGTCATCAGGCGATTGCATTAATCCCTTTTGCCAGCCCCACAGGGCGTCCTGGTGGACAGAATTCCCTGCCCGCCTTGTGGGCGGGCGAGGTTACGCCCGTGGATGAATGGCAGAAAGGGGCGTCGTCCGCTTTAAGCAGGCGAAAGAAAAAGGGCCCGTGAGTTACGCTCGCGCGGGCTCCAGCTTCAATAAACCCTGTTGTTTCAACCCATATGTTTTCTCCTCATTTTACCGTACATGCGCGCTTTACAATCCCTTATAACGACGGAAAGTCATGATTGAGTATGTAAAGAATTCAAAGCGTTTAACTGAAGATGAAATTTATATGCAGAATGCCATAGCTGAAGCAGAACGCGCATTTGGTGAAGATGAAGTTCCGGTGGGAGCGGTTATTGTGTACAAGAATAAAATTATCGCGCGTGCGCACAACCAGGTAGAGCGTTTATGCGATCCTACGGCGCACGCTGAGATGATTGCGCTCACTCAAGCAACTCATTTCCTAAAAGATAAATGGCTTGAGGGTTGTACGCTGTATGCTACTATAGAGCCTTGTTCTATGTGCGCCGGCGCCCTGATTTTAGCTCGCATAGAGCGCCTGATATTTGGTGCCACTGACCCAAAAACCGGAGCTTTTGGTTCTAAAACGGATGTAAACATGTTAAAGTTAAACCATCGCATAAAAGTAAAAAAAGGTATTTTCGGAAAAGAATGCGGCCAGTTAGTAAAGAAATTTTTCTTGGAAAAGCGCAAAAAGATTAAGATTTAAGATACTCGGTTATTTTGATATAATCGAACAAAGAAGGTTACCAAGTCACCAGACGAAAAGTTTTCAGCAACTGGTTTACTTCTCTGAAAATACTATGGGGTTTACAGCGAGCATAATAATTATTCTTTGTTTTGTTGCAGAGGTAGCCATAGAGAAAACGTTTTTTGCTGCAGCGTTTAGAGAATTAGCTATGTAACACAAGCGTCTTCTCTGAATACACTTCACGAGGTGACAGCGAAACGTGAAAAGTCTTCTTTGATAATCTTGCAAGTGAAGCGTCATAGGAGGCAGTGGTTCGACTGCGCTCACCATCTTTCGAACCATCCTGAGCGTAGTCGAAGGAAGCCCCTATGAGGGGCCAGAACCCTGAGTGGTCTAGAGATAGTGAGAAGTATGAGCTCCTGAGTGCCTTGTTTCTTGAAAATAACTGAATGTAATTGGTCGGAAGCGCGTAAGCGCTCTGGCCCCCGGAGAGGTGGCTGAGCGGTTGAAAGCGCCGGTCTTGAAAACCGGAGTGGGCCTTGTGCCCACCGTGAGTTCAAATCTCACCCTCTCCGCCATTTTTAAAATAATGTTTTTCAGCCGCAGGGCGCTGGGCAGGCATAAATCAAATCAGCGCCTTAGGTGGATTATTGAGAGATCCTATCTTAAAAGATACGGTAATGTTAAATATCAACGAAGAGCCCGGCACCCAGGAGAATCGGCCACAATACAAAGATTTAGTCGCCGTCCGCCTCTATTGTAATAATTGCCGTTCCTCAATGCCTGTCAGAGAATATCTGCTTCTAATTCTTCCCGACGGCTATCTTTACGAATATCGCTGCACTTACTGCGGCGAGGTGCTTGGCGATAAAAAAGTATCTCTCCAGCAACAAGATAAGCTTTTATTTTAAAGGCTGATTTCGATGTTAACATTGGACAATATACTTTTCTACTTAATCAATAAAAATTGCCAGAGCAGTTTCTTAGATATTTTTATGCCTTTATTAACTATCGCAGGACGGGCTGATTTTTTATTTATAGCAGGAGCGATATTTATTTTAAAGAAAAAAGGCACACTAAAATCGATTATTTTTTTGCTTTTTAGCTTGGTTATTTCGATTATTGTGGTTTATATTTTGAAATCGGCTTACGCCCTTCCGCGGCCATTTCTAATCTTGCCGGATGTACATTTATTAGTAAAAGAAAAAGGCTTTTCTTTTCCCTCAGGGCATGCTACTAATGTATTTATGGTGGCAGCCTTACTGTCGGCTTATTCAAAACGCTACCGTATCTTTTATGCAGTCGCTTTTTTAGTCGCCTTTTCGAGGGTTTATATCGGCGTGCATTATCCCAGCGATGTTTTGTCTGGAGCGTTATTGGGAATGATTCTGGGGTATGGCTTGGCAATAGTAAGCAAAAAAATCTTTCAAGCGAAATCCTAAAACGGTGGGGGTATGAATAAAAAAATAGTCATAGTGTTATTGTTGGCATCTCTCACATTTACCTGTTCTTGCTTTTGCGAAACCATTATTTTTAAATCCGGCAAAAGCATAGAAGCAAAAATTATTAAGAAAAGTGATAAAGAGATTATGACGGATAATGGAGGTGTTTTATCCTCGTATTATCTTGAGGATATCGAAAGTATTGACGGAAAAAATCCGCATGCCTATGTGCCTGCCGCAAGTCTCCAAGAATCAGAGAAAAAAGATTCCTCGCTCCTTGAGGAAATAGCGTTAAATAACGGGCTCGCATTTCTTAACAAGGGAAGGTATGACGAAGCGAGTGCTGAATTTACTAAAGCGATAGAAATTAATCCTCATTTTACTGAAGCGTATTACAACCGTGGGCTTGTCCATGCTCATAAGGGTGATTTCGATCAAGCTATTGTTGATTATACTAAAGCGATAGAAAATAACTCTAATGATGCCGACATTTACTATAATCGCGGATTTACGTATTCCAAGAAAGGCAGCCTTGATGAGGCTATTGCTGATTATACCAAAGCAATAGAGCTAAGCCCCAACCAGGCCGACGTCTATTACAATAGAGCGCTTATTTATATTACACAAAGGAAATATGATAAAGCCTGGGATGACGTGCATAAGGCGCAATCGCTGGGCCGCAACTTTAGCGCGCAATTTCTTTCGGATTTAAGAAAGGCATCAGGCGGAGAGAAGTGATTATCGTGAGTTTTCTTATTTATAAAAAATTAAATTTAAGGGTCCTATTTTAGGGTAAAACGGGTTCGTTGAAAGGAGGTGTAGTGATGTTGCTATTTTTAATACTTATGATGATCGTTACATTCGGGGTAATCGGTATTTTAATCGATTTGCATATCAACAGCAAGAAGGCACGAAAGGACATCGATGAAATAAAGGGAGTTCTTAAGGAAATACGAAACAAAGTCAGTGTAAAGTAAGCAATCGAGAAGTGACACGGGCATTAATACCGCGTGTGGATACGAATTTGCTTTGCAAATTTTACCAGAAACGTATAGGTAAAGAGCCAAAGGCAGGATTTATCGTTTTTCGCTTACGCAAACTAAGATTTCGCTTTAATTTATTATAGATTTTTTCATCAGAGGTGATATAATTTTAAGAATCGATTTCAGAGATTTGAATAAGATTACGGAGATTCAAAGTTCGTAAGCTTTTTTCCCATTCGCAGAAATTCCTGCCTGCCGGCAGGCAGGCGTTTCGAAATTCGCGTTCATTCGCGTCTTTAGGGCCATTAGCTCAATTGGCAGAGCAGGACACTCTTAATGTCAAGGTCGTAGGTTCAACTCCTACATGGCCCAGTTTTTCGGCTTTGGCGAAAAACAGAGCAATTGAGCAATAGAAAATAGAACAATAGAGCTTCGGCTCAATTGCGGTCTATTTTCTATTGTTCTATTGTTCAGCCGAAATATGTTTCAGCAGGGCAGTAAGGGCGTTGGATGTAATAAGCCCTTCGGGCACTTTTTCTTCGAAAAAGATTGCATACAACTTCCTGCCTGCGCCGAGGCTTCGGCAGGCAGGCTACATGGCCCAGTTTTTCGGCTTTGGCGAAAAACAGAGCAATTGAGCAATAGAAAATAGAACAATAGAGCTTCGGCTCAATTGCGGTCTATTTTCTATTGTTCTATTGTTCATTTTAAATAAATCTGCGTGCATCTTTGTTTTTTTTAGTCTGCGTTAATCTGCGTTTACAATGAAATACGAATTCATCAATCATACTGCGGATGTAGCTGTACGGGTATATGGGAAAACCCTGCAGGAATTATTCGTCAATGCCGCCGAAGCTTTTTTTAGCCTCGTGGCTGATATCAGGCCTTTTAAAGAGAAAGAACACAATGTTACCTTAGAAGGGGAAACCATAGAAGATTTACTGGTCAATTGGCTCAATGAACTTATTTCTTTGTTTTTTTCTGATAATTTTTTCCCCGCTCTATGCAATGTTAGCATTAGCCAGTCTGGAAAAGAAAATAAGTTATCTGCCATACTCTTGGGTAAGAATTTTACTCCTACAAAAGAGAATATCAAAACTGAAATAAAAGCTGCTACATACCATAATTTGAAAATTGAAAAAGAAGCTCAAGGTTATAAGGCGGAAATTATTTTTGATGTGTAATAAGGCAGCTAATTTTCAAATCGGCAGACGTAGAAAATTTGCGTAGCCGAATTACATCCCCCACCACTTTTAGAAATTTTCTTGTTGCAAGGTATGGTGGGGGTAACAAGGTATGGTGGGGGTAATAGGAAACAAATGTTTTAATAGTAAGCTGCTTGTTGTTAAAAGTGGTGGGGGATTCAGTTCGCAGACGGCTGACGCCTACGACTTATGTTCACTCGTTGCGCTCGTTCCGTAAGTCGTATGCTCATTGGAGGAGGGCGTAAATCATGAAAAGGATAATATTCCTAATTTGGACATCTCTTTTTATGTGTTCCGCATGGGCGCAGGAAGTGGAGGTTACAGTTTACAACCAGAATTTTGCCCTCGTCAAAGACCAGCGTTACTTTGATTTAACCAAGGGTATAAACAAAGTACAATTCAACGATGTTGCCAAGTTAATTGAGCCTACCTCGGTGCATTTTGTTTCCCTGACAGATCCGGCATCAAGCGTAATCTTGGAGCAGAATTATGAATACGACCTGATGAGCTCGGATAAGCTGCTTTCTAAATACATCGATAAAAATATAAAAATAGTAACCGGAGATGAGCGCAGCTATGACGGTATGCTTTTAAGCTACGATAATGCTAACGTGGTTATTTCTGCGGCTGATGGTTTAAGCATGATAACCAGGCCGGATAATATCCGTCAGATAAGCTTTGAAAAAATTCCCGAAGGCTTAATTACGAAACCGACACTGGTCTGGGAGTTAGAAAGTACAAAAGATGGGCGCCAGCTCACGGAAGTTTCATACCTTACCTCTGGAATTACCTGGAATTGTGAATATGTTACCGTGCTTGATGCAACTGATAAAAATATCGATTTAGACGGCTGGGTAAGCATAGATAACCGCAGCGGAGCCACCTATAAAGATGCGAAGCTAAAATTAATTGCCGGAGAGGTAAAACGCGCGCAGGGGAAATCCTATGACCGCAATGTAGTAATGATGGAAGCTAGGGCAGCTGCTCCATCACAATTTGAAGAAAAAGCATTCTTTGAATATCACCTTTATACTTTACAGAGGAAGTCGACCCTCAAAGATAATCAAACAAAGCAAATTTCTCTGCTTAATGCCAGAGGCGTTCCTATAAAAAAAGAATTTATCTTTGACCCTTCTGCAGGTAAGTGGAGTTACCAGTATTATTCTGATAATGAGACCATTAAAGAAAACGTGCGTGTTGAACTTGAACTTAAAAACAGCAAAGAAAACAATTTAGGCATGCCTCTTCCTAAAGGAAAAGTTAAAGTATATAAGAAAGACACCGACGGCTCTTTGCAATTTATAGGCGAGGACGCGATTGAGCATACCCCCAAAGACGAAAAAGTGCGGCTTTATATTGGTGATGCTTTTGATATCGTAGGTGAACGCGAACGCCTCGATTTTAAGCAAGAATACCGCTCGGCTACAGAAACGTATGAAATATCTTTGCGTAATCATAAGGAAACAGATGCGGAAGTAATTGTGCGCGAAAAACTCTCGCGCTATACTAACTGGAATATTGTAGAATCTTCCCTAAAGGGCGAGAAAAAAGACGCCTCGACCATGGACTTTAAAGTGATTGTCCCTAAAAACGGGGAACAGAAGATTACCTATAAAGTGAAATATCGGTGGTAGAATTGAGAAGTAGCGAGTAGAGAGTAGCAAGTAGCGAGAAATAATTTTTTATCTCTCTACTCTATACTTGCTACTCGCTACTTTTTAACTGTAATATGTGGGAAGGCCCCTTAGAAAAAATAACTGACTATAAATTCCGCATCCCCAAAAGCTATAAGCAGGGAATGCTGGTAGATGGAATTATCTACGCTAACGAGAAGCTGCTCTCTGACATAAAGAAAGATAATGCTCCTGAACAGGTAGCAAACGTAGCTTTTCTGCCGGGCATTGTCAATTATTCTTTGGCTATGCCTGATATACACTGGGGTTATGGTTTTTGCATAGGTGGGGTTGCCGCTACGGACCCGCAAAAAGGGGGAGTTATTTCTCCCGGTGGAGTTGGTTATGATATTAATTGCCTTGCTGGAAACAGCCTTATTCTTAATGAATTGGGATATAGGCTAAAGATTAAGGACTACGAGGATAATTTTTCCGATAAAAACCTTGTTTGTATTGATTTTAAAGAAAGCATGAATTCTTCAGCGCGTATTAGGTTTTTTATGAAACGTAAAAGCGTTTGCGCCTATAAGCTCGTAACAGCTTCGGGAAGGGAAATTATCGCAACCGCGGACCACCCGTTTTACGCAAAGGATGGGATGCAGGCTTTGGGGAATTTATCGCAAGGCCAAGAAGTGGCGATTTATCCTTTTGAAGGCATTGATTATCAAAAACCATCTACTGCGCGTATTCTTGACGAAGAGGATGTTAAATTGTTTCTTTCTAAAATGGACAAGGGTGGCAGTGGCAATGCGGAGTTTCAGATTTTAAGACAAATCAAGGAAAAGGGCTTATTGCCGTTGCGTTACGACTCATATCAGCTACCATATCTCATAAAAATTATGGGATACTGTTTTGGCGATGGGACGATATATTTTACAAACAATAATGGCAAAGGCGTTGTTTGTTTTTACGGCGACAGGGATGACTTGAAAGATATCAAGAGCGATTTGGAAAAAGCGGGATTAAACGCAGGGCAGATATATTCTCGTCAACGCACCCACAAAATTACTACAGCCTATAGGGTTTACAGGTTTAAACGAAGAGAATTTGTTTTGAAGGTCACATCTAGTGCTTTAGCATCACTTATGGGCGCTCTGGGTGTCCCTGTGGGTAACAAATGCAAGAATAAATATTTTATTCCTGGGTGGTTGCGCCGCGCTCCGCTCTGGCAAAAGAGGCTTTTTCTTGCCGGTCTTTTTGGGGCAGAGTTAACAACGCCCACGACCGTAACCGGTCATGGGCGTAACTTTTATTGCCCGGTTTTTTCAATGAATAAGACAAAAAAACAGGCTTCAAACGCCATCGAGTTTTTGCGAGAAATTTCCAAGCTTCTTTCTGAATTTAATGTCACGACGCGGACAATAAGCTCCAGAGAGGAAAATATTGCTAAAGACGGCAATGTTTCAGAACGTTTCCGCTTGATTATCGAGGGCACTCCGGAGAATTTAATTCGTCTCTATGGTAGAGTCGGTTTTGAGTATAATCATAAGCGCCGCTTTTTGGCAAATTTAAGCGTTCAATATTTGCGCTTAAAGAGCCGTTTAACTGCTGAACGTCAAACAGTTGCCTTAAAGGCGACAGCTTTACATTCAGAAAAGGGTTTATCTCCTTCGAAAATTTTAAATAATTTTTCTGATGTCTTCTGGGTGAACAGGCGTTTCATTGAGCGTTCAATATACGAAGGACGAACGGATCTGCCTCATGTCGGAAATAGTTTTTTTGCTTTTGGCGATTTCATTAAGAAAGCAACTGAAGGCTTAGGTAATTCTGGAATGGTATGGGATCGTGTTGAGTGTACCGAAAAACTGGAAAACTTTACTGATTTTGTGTATGATTTTACCGTTGCTCATCACCACCATAACTTTATTGCGAATAATTTTGTTGTATCTAACTGCGGAGTCAGGTTGTTAAAAACTAACTTAACTTTTGCGGACGTAAAAGATAAAATTAATCCTCTTGTTGATACATTCTACCGTGAGATTCCTTCCGGTGTAGGCTCGAAAGGCGAAATAAAAGTATCGCAGTCCCAGGAAAAGAAAATCCTTCTAGAGGGCGCGCAATGGGTTGTGGCGCAGGGTATGGGTGTTAAAGAGGATTTGGACTGTTGCGAAGAAAACGGCGCCATTGAAGGCGCTGACCCCGACAGCGTTTCTAAACGTGCCTATGAGCGCGGCATGGCCCAAACAGGCACCCTGGGAAGCGGCAATCATTTTTTAGAGGCCCAGTTCATCGAGAAAATTTTTGATGAGGATGCCGCCCAGAAACTCGGCTTATTTCCCGGTCAGGTTACAGTAATGATACATTCTGGCTCACGAGGCTTAGGGTTTCAGGTTTGTGAGGATTATCTCCAGGTTATGGTAAAATGTCTTTCTAAATATGGTATCAACATACCGGATAGGCAGCTTGCCTGCGCGCCGGTCCAAAGCCCGGAAGCAAAAAACTATATCGGTGCAATGCGCGCAGCGGCTAATTACGCTTGGGCAAACCGCCAGGCGCTTATGCATCTTGCGCGCATGAGTTTTGAAAAGGTGTTTTCAAAGAGTTGGCAGTCTTTAGGAATGGATTTAATTTATGACGTGGCGCATAATATAGCCAAATTTGAAGAATATACCGTTGACGGAGAAAAGAAAGTTCTATGTGTCCATCGAAAAGGCGCAACGCGGGCGTTTGGCCCCGGCAACGCACATCTCTCAGGGCGCTACCGTGATATAGGGCAACCCGTGATTATCCCGGGGGATATGGGCAGAGCCTCATATCTTCTCTTGGGGACAAAAAAAGCTGAAAATGAAACTTTTGGTTCAACCTGCCATGGCGCAGGACGCCTAAAATCACGCCATGAGGCAATACGGACAGGGAATCTTGACAGCTTAATCAGCGAACTTCGCGCTAAAGGCATTGAGGTGCGGGCGGAAGGGGCGCGCACAATAGTAGAGGAAGCGCCTTCTGCCTATAAAGACGTAGATGATGTGGTTAGCGTAGTGGATGCGGCCGGTTTATCGACTAAAGTATGCCGGATGAAACCGCTGTGCGTGCTGAAAGGTTAATTTTTACGCCGTAGGCGAAAAAATTCCTGCCCGCCGGCAGGCGAGAATCCCGGAGTGTAGGTGCAAGGGATAAGGAAAAACATGCTTGACCCAAAATTTATCCGAGAAAATACTCAGATAGTAAAAGAGGCATTAAAAAACAGGAACTATAACTTCGATTTTGATTCTTTTCTCGACCTGGATGAAAAGCGCAGGGCGCTTATCCAGGAAACGGAAGCTTTGCGTTCCGAGCAGAATAAACTAAGCGACCGGGTTAAGGTGTTGTTAAAAGAAAAACAGGACCCTAAGCCTACAATTGAGAAAAGCAAAGAAATCTCCCGTAATCTTGACATTTTAGAAGAAACGCTAAAAAATCTTAAAACGCAATTTGAGTGGCAGCTTCTTAACATTCCCAATATCCCGCACGCTTCAGTACCTGTTGGAGATATTTCTTGTAATAAAATAATCAAAACATGCGGGGAGGAGAGAAAATTCGGTTTTAAGCCTCTTACTCATATCGAATTAGCGGAGCATCTGGATATTTTAGATTTTAAACGGGCATCGAAAATAACCGGCTCAAATTTCATATTATATAAGGGCCTGGGGGCGCGCCTGGAGCGGGCGCTTATTAATTTCATGCTCGACTTGCACGTTAACGAGCACGGCTATAAAGAGATTTTTCCTCCTTTTTTAGTCAATAGAGAATCGATGACTACAACAGGACAACTTCCTAAGTTTGAAGAGGATATGTATCGGCTCAAAAGTGACGACTATTTCCTGATTCCCACCGCTGAAGTGCCGGTTACCAATATTCATCGTGACGAAGTGCTTGAGGAAGAACAACTGCCGATTTACTACGCAGCTTATAGCGCTTGTTTCAGGCGGGAAGCGGGTTCCTATGGTAAAGATACAGCCGGACTTATGCGTGTGCATCAATTTAATAAAATAGAGTTGGTTAAATTCGTAAAGCCGCAGGACTCTTATGATGAACTCGAGAAACTTCTTCTGAATGCCTGTAAAGTCCTTGAGCTATTGCAAATTCCTTATAGGGTTGTTCTGCTTTCGACGCAGGATATTAGTTTTTCTGCGGCAAAATGCTATGACATAGAAATTTACTCTCCCGGCATTAATAAGTGGCTGGAGGTATCAAGCTGTTCTAACTTTGAAGATTTTCAGGCGCGCAGGGGAAATATAAAATACAGGCCACAGGCTGCAAGCTGCAAGCCTCACGCCGAAGATAGGAAACAGAAGCCGGAATATGTGCATACTTTAAACGGTTCGGGTGTCGCCCTCGCGCGTTTGGTTGCCGCGTTTATAGAAAACTATCAAAATTCAGATGGCTCTATAACTATTCCTTCTGTATTAAGAAAATACATGGATAATAAAGAAAGGATAGCCCCAGGCTTATGAGCTTATGAGCTCAAAGAGCTTAAGAGCTTTAAAATAGGAGGTATTTCGATGGAAGAGAAAGGATTACGCAATAATTATATCTTTACATTGGTTAAGTTTATTCTTTTTCTTTTAATCTTTTGTTTTCTTGCTTCATTCAGCAAACAATTGTTGCATGAGATGCGCGCCGACAGGGCTCTAAAACCTGAAGTTATTCTGTTTTCTGTGCTTTTCTGTTTTGCGTTTTATACTTTTTTTGTGGATTTAAACAACATTTATAAAGCCATTCAGAAGTTCTTTTTCCATTCTTCGTTTATCTCCATGGTGGTGCCGTCTTTTCTCATACTTTTAGGCATCGGCTATTTTCTAATCCCTAGAGTTTTTAACCTTAGCTTTGACCGTGATGTTTTCCTCTTTTTAGGAGGTTTTATTCTTACTTCTCATATGATTTTTATCGCCAGAGAGAACAAAGGCTCTAATTTTATGGATTTTATCAATTACCTGTTCATATTTAGTATTTTGTATATCGTTAATATTATTCTTTTCGGGCTTTATCTTAATGTAGCGTTCAATGTTGATTTAGGTAAAGTAGTCGTGGACGGTTTTATTAACGGCGCAGTATTAATAAAAAATCTTTTTTCGCAAATATTTCAGAGGTGAAAGGCGGATGCCGCTGATTGTTGCGGATGCAACGGATATATCCGCGACATCCGTGATAATCCGTCTGCATCCGTTGTGACCTATGCTTAAAATTTCTAAAAATAGATGGCTGGACGCGTGTTGGAAATTGCTCCTTTTCTCCGGGACTTTACACGTTTCCTTTGTTATCGTTTTTTTTATCATTAAGCGCGACATGGAGATTATAAACTATTTTAATATCATCAACCTGATTTTGTTTATACCGGCAGCCGGAAAGGGCCTTTATGCGCACTTATTATCTTTCATCGTCCTTGTTGCTCTTTATACAATCATATTTTTCTTTTATACTGGTGAAAAAGTCAAGTAACAATAGAGTTATTTGAGTATCTAATTCCGGTTTATCTTGCTTGAGAATGTATCGTGAAGCGACAGCTAATAGTAGCGTTTTCTCTGATAATTCTTCAGGGTTGACAGCGAAGCGAGGATGGCTTCTTTGAAAATTCTTACGAGCGAAGCGTCAGAAGGGACAGGGTCCCTATGAGAGGCCAGAAACCTGAGCGGTCTAGAGATAGTGAGGAGCATGATTTCCTGGGTTCCTTGTTTTTTGAAAATAATTGAATGTAATTAGC
This sequence comes from Candidatus Omnitrophota bacterium, assembly GCA_028713415.1. Classification (GTDB taxonomy): domain Bacteria; phylum Omnitrophota; class Gorgyraeia; order Duberdicusellales; family 4484-171; genus JAQTOI01. Next base: position 13,900 of record JAQTOI010000004.1, on the reverse strand, counting down.
TGGAAGCGCGTAAGCGCTCTGGTCCCTGGAGGGGTTGCGAGTGACTGAGGACGAAATGTCCGAAGAAATGCCGGACCCAACTGGGTTCGGCTGGTTTTCCGCCACTGATATTTTTTTATATGTGGGCGAGATCTCGCCAAAATTTGGTGTCAAATTTTGGCGGAAAGGCGGCGGTTTGTTAATGAGATAGCAATTTTGCAGAGTAAAGCGAAAGCAAAATTGTGTTATCGAATTAATCCCGCCGAACAAAGTGAGGTCGGGACTAAACTGATTGTTCTTAAAATGATATTTGTTTCGGAGGGGTTGCCGAGTGGTTTAAGGCGGCGGTTTGCTAAACCGCTGTACGGTTGTAAAGCTGTACCTGGGGTTCAAATCCCCACCCCTCCGCCAAATTTTGCTATGCAAAATTTGGCGAGATCTCTCCAAAAATTTTGAGATGCAAAATTTTTGGAGGATCCGCCAGCAAGGTGACTAATGGATCAATGCATTACGTATACATTCTTCTTAATGAAGCAAAAACGAGAACACATACCGGAGTTACTGATGATCTTAGCACGCGCTTAGCGATGCACAATGCTGGTAGGGTTAAGGCATCGCGACCGTATCGACCATATACCATAATTCATGCTGAATCTTTTGAAACGCTTAAAGAGGCTAGGCAAAAGGAAAAATTCTATAAGTCCACGACTGGCCGCAGAATATTGAAAGAGATATTCTTTGAGTGAACCTTCCAGATTTTACAACTCGGTTAACTGTAAGGTGTAAATTCGATAGATATAACCGGCTATCATTTAACCATGGTGCGTTTTAGACAACAGGCATTTTTCTTGTTGATTATTTCAATTTTATTTACAGCTGATTTTGTTTTTAGCTCAATTATTCCGGAAGAAGAGATTGAAAATTTCGTCAGAGCGGGGAATAAATATTTAATGGAAGACGATCTTGATGGCGCAATAACGCAATTTGATAGCGCGATAACCTGCATCCAGCAGGTCAAACCAAAAAAGGATTACGCTCTTGTGTATTACAAACGGGGCAGGGCGCATGAGCGCAAAAAAGAACTCGCTCAGGCGCTTTCAGATTATGAGGATTCGTTAAAATTCGACCCTTATTTTCTTTTAGGCTATTATGGCAGCGCTGAAATTTATATGAAAAAGGGCAGTATTGAGCACGCGATTGAGCGTTACGGCACAATAATAGAGATTGACCCGGAACAACCTCATGCTTACAATAACCTGGGGCTCGCTTATCTTCAGAAAAGCGATCTCGATAAAGCTATGCCATGTTTCAGCAAGGCGATAGAGCTGGATCCAGATTTTGTCAATGCCCATCATAATCGGGCGCTGGTGCGCTTAAGCCAGAAGAATTATTATGATGCTTTGCTTGATCTTAATAAAGAAACGCAGCTTCTGCCTGGTTCATTTGTTGCGAGGCACTACTACTTAGCAGTATTTTATTTTTTTAATAAAAAATACGATGCTGCATGGGAGCAGGTAATGATGCTTCAAAAAACACGGGAGCCGATAAACCAGAGTTTCCTCGAAGAGCTCAAAAAAGCTTCGGGCATGAGTGAGCCTAAAAAGGAAGAATAAAACAGTTAGGGTTTAATGCAGGAGGTTAGAATGGATTTTTTAAACAATATTTTAAAAAGCATGAAAAAAGCGCAAACAAGCATGTCATCGGAAGATTTCATGCTTGCCGCTGGGATGTTGAGCGAAAGCAAAGATGAGGCGCGCGAACAGGCGCAGAACATTACTTCAGAAAAAATTAAAGTTGCTTTAAGTAAATTAAAGAAAAACGCCGTCCTCTCGGCGGACGATACCCATTATCTTCGTCTTTGGATTGTGGGCGATGCCGAAGGATACACCTGCATGGAGAATAGTTTCCAGGACTGGCTGCTTGAGTTTAAGCAGCTGGTAGAAGTTTTGTCCGGATATGAAAATAAGCAGCTAACTCTTGAAGATTTATTTAAAGTACACGGCATCATTGAGGACGCGCTAAGAGTCTCAGCGGACATTGGAAATTACCTGGAAAAAAAGGAACGTATCACTAAATTTGAGGCCGCCATTATTGATGAGAAAAATTTAGACAGAGAAATACTCATAAACATCCTGGAAGCAAAGATTAAATCACCGCGCATGTAATTATGGAATATAAAGCCTTCGCTTTAAAATATCGGCCCAAGAATTTTGATGAGGTTATCGGGCAGGAACGGGTTGTTATCACTCTGAAAACAGCGATTTTAAAAAAGCATGTGCATCATGCCTATATTTTCAGCGGCCCCAGGGGCGTAGGCAAAACTTCCCTGGCGCGTATTTTCGCTAAATCCCTTAACTGTTTTGAAGGCCCTACGGTAAAGCCATGCGGTAAATGTACCAGTTGCCTTGAGATTGCTAAAGGCACCCCTCTTGATGTTATAGAAATCGACGGAGCCTCTAACAGGGGCATAGAGGAAATAAGGGTATTGCGGGAGAATGTAAAACTTTCGCCCACCTACTCGCGCTATAAGATCTATATTATAGATGAAGTGCACATGCTTTCGCAAGATGCTTTCAATGCCTTGCTTAAAACTCTTGAAGAACCGCCGCCTCACGTAAAATTTATTTTCGCGACTACTCACCCGCAAAAGGTTTTACCGACTATTCTTTCTCGCTGCCAGAGGGCTCAATTCAGCCTTTTGCCTCTGGAAAAAATCGTGGAAAAATTGAAAGTTATCATCGCGCAGGAAGGCTTGAAAATAGAAGACAGTCTTTTATATTCGGTTTCACGCGCGGCTGACGGGAGCATCAGGGATGCAGAATCTCTGCTTGACCAGCTTGTTCCCGTTATTCTAGAGAAAGGCTCCATCGATGACGTATTTTCATTTTTGGGAATTATCGACGAAGAGAGCCTTAATATGTTTATGCAATACATCGTGGGAAAAGATTTAGTCGCGAGCCTGGATTTGATAGATAAGCTTGTAAATAGCGGTAAAGATTTGGGTGTTTTTGTGGACGCTTTGATAGAGTATCTGCGCAATTTATTGCTTTCGAAAGTGAGCCCTAAAGCTTTTAAAGAGCTTAGCGATGTCTCTCCGCGTAGCAAAGACATTATCCTTAAAATTTCCGCGTCTATCTCTGTAGCCGAAGTACTTAAGATTTTAGATTCATTAATTGAAGCTAAGGAGTTATCACGCAAACTTAATACCATTAGAATTCCACTGGAGCTTGTCTTGGTTAAGCTATTATACGATTTTAGTAAGGATCCCGCCCCATTAAAGACAGCAATAATGGCAAAAAAAGTAGAGGATGCTAAAAAATCCGAAATTAAAACAGAAGTGTCTGTCTTGCAAAAAATGCGGCAGGAAGTGGACGCGCAGCTAAAAAATTTAGATACAAACGACGACCCTATAGATATTGACGAAGGCATTTCTCCTGATGCGCAGGCCGACGATAACGCTTTACTTGTAGAGATAAAGAACAGGTGGCAGGAGATTGTTTATGATATGCAAAAAAAGCGCGCCGCTATCGCTTCGCATATTTCTTTAGCGCAACCCTATGCGACTTGCGGAAGCCTGATTAAAATAGCTTTTGATAGAAAAGATTGTTTTCATAAAGAAATTGTCGAGAGCAATAAAAACGTGAAATTTGTAGAAGAGGTAATCTCGAAAGTAATAAATAAACAGATAGGAGTGAAATTTATTCTTGCCGAAGGTGTGCAGAGCCCACTACAAAATGGGTTCAGGGCGCAAGCGCAGGCCAAAGCTAATGGTTCAGAAAATTTACAAGCGCCTGGAAAAACCGAATCCAAGGGTTCAGATATTTCAGCTGATAACGACTTCATGAATGACTTGCTGGATACCTTCGGCGGAAGTTACCATACGGATAATGAGTAGATAAGTTTTAAGTGAACTAAAGTTTGAAGTGCCTAAAGTTAAGGGAAAGATTAGATAAATTTAGCTCACTTTAGGCACTTATAACTTTAAACTTTTTTTATTATGAGTTTCCCAAAAATTTTTAACGATTTGATTGAGAGTTTATCGCGGTTTCCCGGTGTAGGCCGCAGGAGCGCTGAGCGTATGGCGTTTTATATCTTAAAAATTCCACCTAAGGAAGTAGAGGAGCTTGCGCGCCGCATAGAAGAGGTGCAAAAATTCATCAAGCCCTGCTCCTTGTGCAACAATTTTTCGACCGAAGAGATTTGTTCTTTATGCGCGAGCCCAAAACGAGAAAAAGACGTTATCTGCGTGGTAGAGGAGCCCAAAGATATCTTAGCCATTGAAAAAACCGGGCAATATGACGGCCTTTACTATTGCCTTTTAGGCTCGATTTCTCCCATGGAAGGTATAGACGGGGAAGATTTAAATATCCATAAATTAGTCAAGCGTGTGGCAAGCGGTGAGATAAAAGAGATAATAATATCTACTGACCCCGATAACGACGGAGAATTGACCGCGCAGTTTCTAATTCAGAAGCTATCTGTTTATAAAGTTAAAATCTATCGCCTGGCTATTGGGATTCCTCTTGGCACGCAGATTGAATATATCGATTCGGCGACTTTAGGCAAAGCCCTGATGGATAGAAAACCGGTTTCTTGACGAGATAAAGTAAATAAGTTATAATTTGCAATCCGATAATTGCTTCAAGCTGCATGCCACATGCTTAAAAAATTTTAAATCTTGAAGCTTGCCCGCCGCTTACCTGGCGAGGTCTCGCCAAGGGCGGACAGCATAAAGCCTGAAGCTGATATATTTGTTCTTAGACAATTTGGTATTTTCCTCGATACGCCTGAATACTTCGTATATTTTTTCGAAATCTACGAAGAGCGTATCGAGATAACCAACTCTAAAGACTTTTGTGCACTTTCGCTTCAAAAGTCTAAGAGTTGGTAATTCCCCGGTTTAGCCAAAGGCTAATCCGCCTCTGGCGGAAGCTTCTGCCAAAGGCAGACCCGCCGAATAACTTTTAATAATGTGGCGGGCAATTGGTGCGGCTAATATTATGTTTGTTTATGTATTAAAAAGTCAAAAGAATAATAAGCGTTATATTGGGTGTACTTCAAAGGATGTTGCAGTAAGGCTTAAGGAACATAATTCTGGCAATACTCGATGGACAAGATGTAACGGCCTTTTCGTTTTAATATATTGCGAACAATTTTCTGATTCTAAATTAGCAAGAAAGCGAGAAATATTTTTGAAATCAGGTCAAGGTAGAAAGCTCTTAGACAATTTGTTTCCCCGGTAGCTCAATTGGTAGAGCGGCTGGCTGTCAATGAGACTTGTGGTTTTTCAAGCCGTAGGCGTAGAAAAAGCACTTAGTCAAATTGATCCTGAGCGAGGGAGTCCATAGGACGACCGAGTCGAAGGATCTATTTCTGGCAGCTTTCCCGAGAAATCGGGATTGAAAAAGCGGGCTAATTCAGGGAACCCCTACACCATGCAAATGGAAGGGCAATCCTGAGCTAAGTGGTTAGAACGAAAGTTTTAACCTAAATGTGCAGAGACTATATACCCGCTGCCTAACCCCGTATTAAATACGGGTATGGTGATGAGATAGTCCAGGCCTTAAAGTAATTTAAGGGATACCTGTAACCAGTAGGTCGTAGGTTCGAGCCCTACCCGGGGAGTTTTGCTTTATACCCTCCATCATTCGATGGGGGGTATTTTTTTTGCAAAACTCCCCGGGTAGGGCGAGAATCCCGTCGAGTTTGGGGTAAATTTCCTTCGTAAATTTACCCCATATTTAGACGAGGCGGGAGAGAGCCCATCGTTACGGAGTTTTTGACTTTCCAACCCTCTGTGATAATATATTGTAGAGGGTGCTTGATTTTTGATTCGAATAAAGAAGAAAAATGGCGGTATGGAGAATAATCAATCAAAGGGAATAAAAATTTTTGGAATTTTACTTATTACATGGGGAACAGCGACATTCCTATTGGCAGTATTAAACTATTTAGTTTGTGGAGCCTATAGCGGTTATAATAAATTTCCATCGAGCCTACCTTGGGAGCTCTTGTATGGAGTGATTTTTATTAGTGGTGGAATTGGATTAAAAAAACAAAAATCTTGGGCGAGGAAATTGACTATTTTTGTGATTGTGCCGCTATTTGTTATTATAATACCTTATAGTCAGTTTACATATTTGACACATTTTAAAGGTTATGTAAATCCGAAATTGTCATTAGCTCCAGTCTTTGAGATGATTCGTATTGCATTTGGAGTTTCATTGTTATATTTTTTTACTCGTCCCAAAGTAAAGGAGCAGTTTAAGTAATCATAACCAGTTCCTTGCATATTTTTCCCGCCTCTTCCGACATCAAAAAGTTGCGAAATTCGTCCAATACGGGGAATTTTTGACTTTATAACCCTCTGTGATAATATATCCAATATATGAAAAAACTTCTATTGCTTATTGTCTCTCTTAGTTTTATCCTTCCCTGTTTCTCTGAAACCATAAAACTAAAAAGTGTTAAGATTGTAGAGGCAAAAATAATTGAAAAAACAGATAGCTACGTAAAAGTGGATATAGCGGGTATCCCTATAACCTATTATCTTGATGAGATTGAAAGTATTGACGGGGTTCTTCAAAGCAAGAAAAATGAAGAAATACTTTTGCCTCAAACCGCTTCTATCGATTTATCTTCAAGCGGTATAAATACAGAAAAAATTAATGCGCTCCTCGAACATTTAGGTTATCCTGAACAAAGCTGGCCTGACATAGAACGAGAACTCATTGTTTTTTTAACTAAAATAGATTTCCCTCGGCTTAAGCAGGAAGCAGCCCAGGTAAAATTACACCCAGAGCAACTTAGACAATTTGTTTCAGAGATGGGTAAATTAATCGAAAAAGAAGGTTGTCTTAACATCCAATCTCCTCACCCATTGATTAAGCTATTGGTTACTAGTATCAGCACTGAAGATATATTTCAGGTAATTGATATCAGCCCTATAAGCGCAGATAAAAAAAATGAATTAAAAGGCATTCTTGTTTCCTGTACTGCAGTTTCTCAGCTAGGGTCCATCGCTCTGTATCTGTTAGATTTTAATGTGAAGGCCGTTTTTGCCACTACTCATGCTTTTAATTATATTCCCCTAGACAACCGACAAGTCCTTTTTCTGGATTTTTTTAATACGGTGTTTGAAAATGTTGATATCAACCAATACTATAAACTTGAGGGCAAGCACTATGTATTAAAAGAAGAATACCGTATCAGCCCTAAAAAAGTGCACGAAATTCAAGAACAATGGCGAAGAGGAATAAGGCCAAATTCGCTAAAAGAAATACTAAATACTATTCTTTATTTCAATATCCACATAACTGATGATTATGTTATTACACCTGTCATATATACCAACTATGCTAAAATTTATATAGAAGATAATGGCTACCCCGACCAAGCTATTGTTTATTGTAACAAAGCTATAGAACTCAATCCTAACATTGCCCAGGCTTACTATAACCGAGGCCTTGCCTATGATAATAAAAATAACTTTAACCAAGCTATGTTAGATTATGGCAAGGCAATACAGATCAACCCTAATGATGTTGATGCCCAAATAAACCGAGGGATTATTTATGGCAAAGAAGGCAACCTTGACCAAGCAATATTGTGTTTTAATAAAGCAATAGAAACCAACCCTAACTATGCTAAGGCTTACTATAACCGAGGATTTGCTTATCATCACAAAGATAATCTTAGTCAAGCTATGTCAGATTATAGCAAAGCAATAGAACTTAATCCCAACTTTGCCGATGCCTATAATATGCGAGGGTATGGATATTTTATCAATAAAGACTATTCTAGAGCCTTGAGAGATGTGCAAAAAGCTGAAAGCTTAGGATATAAAGTTGATCTTAAGTTTCTTAAAGACCTTAAAAAAGCATCAGGCAGGGAAAAATAGACTTATTTTAGCGATAGAACAGATAATGCATTGCGTCCTTTCCCGCCTCTTCTGACATCAAAAATTTACAAAAGTCGTCCAATGCGGGGAATTTTTGACTTTATAACTCTTTGTGATACTATAATTCAGAGGTTTTTCTTTGGGGTAAAATAATAAAAATGGAGGTGCATTATGAAGATAGGAAGAATGCTTATTGCTGCGGTGGCAATTTCATTATTTGGTGCGATTTTTGGAGGGCTTACCTGCGGATGGTTATTTAATTGGGTGTATAAACTTGAGCCGACAAATGTTTGGAAGCCGATGGATGGCCCACCCGGTTTATCATTTTACATAGTAGGTTTGCTGCTCAATATAGTTCTTGTAGTCGTTTATGCGTTGTTTCGCAAAGGTATCCCTGGAAAAAATAAATTCGTCAAAGGCCTCGTTTTCGGATTATGTGCATGGGCCATTGGCATGCTGCCCGGAATGTTTTCAACTTATTCTTTTATGACAGTTGCTACCGGTGTTGTCATTTACTGGACTATTTTAGGCTTGATTGAAATGCCAATCAAAGGCCTGATAATCGCGGCTATATACGGCGAATAATGGATTATTAGGCAGTTTCTCCGCCTCTTTGCGACATATACCAGTTGCGCCCCGCCAATAGCTCCCGTGGCCTCGCCGCGAGGCGGGCGGCTAGGCGGACAAAGGTTTTTTTGGTTTCTACGATTTTAAAATGGAAATGATATATTTACAATATACGGAGGGTTTATGTTGATAAAAGATATAATGACAAAAAATGTTATTACGGTTAGCCCTGAAATGGACATCCATAAATTGGCAGAATTATTTATGAAGAAAAACATAAGCGGTGCCCCGGTAGTAGATAAGAGGGGAAAATTATTGGGAGTTGTGAAGGAAGAAGGCGTGATTTTTCAGGATAAAAAAGTACATCTGCCAACCTTTATCAATCTTTCTCTTGGGTTTCTCACTTTGGGAACTAATAGGTACAATGAGGAAATAAAAAAGATTACGGCAAGCAAAGTATCCAGCATCATGGAAAAGGATGTAGTTACTATTTATCCTAACATAGAGATAGAGGACGTTGCTACTTTAATGATTGAAAAAGAGATTTATTATTTACCTGTGGTAGATAAAAATAAGTTAGTAGGCGTGATTACAAAGAAAGATATTGTTCGTGCTATCGCAAAAGAAAAAATCTAATTCAGAAATAAGGATCTCGCCCCAAAGTAAAGGAGTAGCGGTATTATAAAAAATAAATTACGTCATAATAGGTGGTGAAACTATGGAAAATGAAGAAAAAAATACAGGGCAGGAAATCCAGGATGCTCGCGAATATGCGGAGTGTATCATTAACGCTGTGCGTGAGCCCTTAGTGGTTCTGGATGGAGATTTAAAGATAATCTCAGTTAATCGTTCTTTTTACGATATCTTCAAGGTAAAACCTGAGGCGACTATCGGGCAGCTTATCTATGACCTAGGAAACCGCCAATGGGATATTCCAAGCTTAAGAGAGTTACTGGAGAACATCCTTCCAAAAAGTACCAGTTTTGATAATTTTGAAATTGAACATGATTTTATTGGCCTTGGCACACGCACAATGCTTCTAAACGCCAGGCAAATCCTCAGAGCATCAGGAAAACCAAACATAATTCTCCTGGCCATTGAAGATATCACTGAATCTAAAAAGATATTGGATGGGCTCCATGAAGAGATAAGACGATTAGAAACATTACAGAGGGAAATAGCGGGGCGAGAACACGTTATACTGGAATTAAAAAGGAAGGTAGATGAATTGGAGAGAAGGGTTTTAAGGAGACATTTTTAGCTATATTTTTGTACCTAGCTGTTTTCTGTTCATAAATAGTTTTCCCGCTTCTTCCGACATCAACCCTTCGCAAGCGAAGCCTTCCTTAATAATTAAATTAAGGTGGCCGGGTTACAAAACTCGTCCAACCAGGCGCCGAGGAATTTACCTTCCGGGTAAATTCCCGGTAATTAGTCCCCACCTTGCCGGCGAGGCAGTCAACCCGCGGAGTTTTTGACTTTATAACCCCCTATGATAATATATTGCAAAGGGTTTTGTTTAGGAGCGATATTATAATAAATGAATAACGATATGAGAAGGTGCGTAAAGTGCATATTACCTGAAAGCTATCTGAAAATACTTTTTGATGAAAAAGGAGTTTGCAATTACTGCAATAAATATACACCTTTTACCCCCATGGGGGAAGATACATTAGTAAAATATTTTGAGAAAGCAGAAAAACAGAATTGCCAATATGATGCGTTAGTTCCTTTGAGCGGCGGTAAAGACAGCACTTATATCCTTTATCTGGCAAAGAAAAAATATAGTTTAAATATATTGTCATACACTTTTGACAACGGTTTTTTGAGCAATGTTGCATTGCAGAATATCGATTCGGCAGTAAAGAAATTGAACGTGGACCACATATTTTACAGGCCTAACCAGGCTTTGCTGATGAAGTTATACAAAGCTGTGTTATTGGTTTCCGGAGAATTATGTTCGGTCTGCGGAATAGGGCTAAAAAATAGTTATTGTAAAATTGCCGCAGACTGGAATATACCGTTAATTCTAAGGGGCGATTCTTTAGTGGAGCGTAACTCATATACCCCTGAAGATATCTATAACATTGACAGGTTTAAAACCATCTTATCAGATTCTGGAGGTATTACCGAATCCGATTTCAGAAGCTTCATAGGCTATTACAATAAAGATAAATTAATTAAAGCCTATAAAAAATTTCGCGGAATTGGAAGAATTATATCTCCGCTATACTATATTAAAAAACCAGGCGAAGAGGAGATTGTAAATATTATCAGTGAAGAATTAGACTGGCGAGCCGGCGATTGCGATAAAGGCCGTTGCTTGAATCATAAGCATATTGATTGCGTGGCAGAGCGATTTAGCAATTACATCAGAGAACAGAGGTTTGGATATTCAAGAAGAGTTTGCCAATTGAGTAATTTAATCAGAATGGGTGAGTTATCGAGAGAACAGGCTCTTGCAATGCTAAACGCTGAAAACCCTAAAGAAGAGCCGGAAATAACGGATATAATCCTCGGCAAGCTAAATATTTCCCGAAATGAATTGGCAGAAGCCATAAAAATAAAATCTTTTAAATACTAAAAAATAGATAGAAATCTTACGGATTAGAAAATTCACTCGCAAGGTTTAACCGAAGCGTAATTCCTGTCAGAAAGGGGCTAACCCAATGAGGTGCCTTGCGGACAAATTGGCTTACGATTTTAATTAATTTTTTAAGATGGCTCCTAAATATTCAGCATAAATGGAACTAAATGAAAGGGTAAGGGCTACACTTTACATAAGCGTAATTATCTTCGTTTTGACAGCCTTATTGAAAGACAGGCTTCCCGATAAGCGCGAGATACTTAAAAAATTATATCAAGAACCTATTCAGGTTGAGGCTTCCGTGCCCCCTTTTACCGTAAAAGTTAAAGGTATAAATTACAGCATTACACCTATTTATACATATGAGCTATACGGCCTGGTTGTTTCGTATCATCATAGCAAAGTATTTTGGGATTATGAGCACGAAGACTGGAAAGATTATATTAATACCGCGGATATATGTGTTATCTGGGGAAAGAATATAGAAACGCAGATTTATAAGAAAATGAAATTCACTAACGGCTCCTGGACTTGCTATCCGGAATTTGCGCCAGGTTACGCTCCGGAAACTTTTTCAGATTATTGCGATAGTTGCCTGTCAAATAACCATATTTTGGCACAGAACGAAAGTATTGACAGGGAAATCATGAGCGTCCAAAAGGGCGACCAGATATATATGAAGGGATATTTGGTTAATTATAAACATAAGGATTGGGGTAATTCTGAGCGCTGTTCAAGCACAACGCGGAAAGACAATGGCTGCGAAATTGTTTTTGTCAAAGAATTTAAAATCCTTAAAAAGAATAATTACCTATTACGGATTTTGCATAATTTTACAAAATACCTTATCGTTGGTTGTATTTTATTTTTCATAGCCAGGTTTTGCAGGGAAATATCGCGCGACAATTAAGGCTTCCATCTTCCCACTCCGCTTGCAAGCCGCCACATCATATTTTAAATTAATTATTATTACGATGTAGCTCTGCTAAAAGGCTTCTTTGGTTGAAAAAAGTCAATAAAAAGTGTTTTCCAGTCATGGACATTTTTTAAATAACGTATACAATAAATATTGAAAAAGGTTGAAAGTAATTAAATAATTGTTTTAGAAAGGGGGGCAAATGAGTATTATCAATAATTCAAAAAAGGTAACGTTAGTCTTGGCGGTTAGCCTTTTGATGGGTATGGCTTCTACGGTGGCCTTTGCACGTGATCGGGATGACCACTGGGGCAGAAGCAGGCACGAGCAAATCAGGCACGGGCACGATAGATTCGATTATTATGAAGGCAGGTACTATAGAACATCACTTTTTGGAGCCATTTTAGGCCTGGTGTTACCGCCAGCAGGAGTAACGGTAACATACTTGCCGCGTGGGCACAGGACTATTTATGTAGGAGGTACGCGCTATTACGAATATGATAATGTTTATTACCAAGCTTGTCCCACCGGCTATGTTGTGGTGCAGCAACCCGTGGTAACTCAATATGTATCACCGAATGTGATGTATGTGCCTGCAGCTAATGCTGCAGTTCCATCACAAGCACAGGCAATAGGAGATAGGGAAACGGTAACCCTCAATGTTCCCAGGATAAGCGGAGGCTATACAGCCATTACGTTAGTAAGATATGCAAATGGCTTTGTGGGGCCGCAGGGAGAGTTTTACTCAAGCTTACCAAGCGGTGAAGAATTAAGGGTTCGCTACGGAAACTAATTTATCGCGTTTATAGATTTTAAGGCCATGCCCTTGTTGGAATAAGCTAAAGAACGGCCGTTTACGGCCATTTAAAAAGAGCAATAATTATATGAAAAATCCGCCCCCTTAGGCGGATTTTTTATTGCCAATAAGCTAAAAAATGCATTTTTTAATTCAACCGGAAAAATGCTTTTGGATGTACGCTTGATATATAACTTATCGCTGTTGCAATGCTTATCCAAGAATACAAGCGTACCAAAAAGTTAAGGTGCATTTTTCCATGGTAACCTCGACTTATCCAAATTTTCCATTGGAAAATTTGGAGTCGACCCTTAACCCCGCAGGCTACACAAGAGCGCCGACAAATAATGCTAACGCATTATTTGGGTTAAAAACACACATTTTAGAAGAAATTTATGGTAAAATATAAATTCCTATGGTTTTTACCTATTCGCTTATTATCATTTTTTGCATGCTCGTTTTAAACGCGTGGTTCGCCGCCTATGAAATGGCTCTGGCTTCTGTGTCAATCGTGAAGCTGCGCGGGCTAGCGCAGGAAAATAAACGCGGCGCGCACGATGCCTTATTCATGAAAGAAAAAATAGAGGCTTCTTTTGCGGCCATACAGCTTTGTATCACATTGGTGGGATTTATTGCCGCGGCGGTTGGTGGCGCAGGCACCACTGATATTTTAGCGCCATATTTGCTGCAACATTTTAGGATATCGCGGCTTTTGGCGGATATTCTGTCGCTTATTTTTTTTATTATACCCTTAAGCGCTTTTACCATCATTTTCGGAGAACTTGTCCCCAAGAGTTTTGCTCTAAAAAACCGGGAATGGGTCTGTCTGAAGTTATCTCCGATTATGAAGAGTTTATATAGAGTACTTTTTCCGGTTGTTTCATTCTTCGAAGGAGTAGTTAAGTTGATAACAGAAACGGGGTCAAAAAAAATCGGCGCTTTAGGCAACTACGATTTACTGAATATTCATGAGTTAAAAGCTATTGCTTCTAAGGCAAGGGCTTCCAGGGTTATCGGTATTCGCGAAGAAAAAATAGTGCATTCCGCGGCTGAACTCTCAAGGCGCCAGGTCAAGGATATTATTATTCCGCTTTCTGAAATATCTATAATTCCGGTTGATTCTTCGTTAACTCAGGCATTGATACGCGCGCACAC
>JAQTOI010000003.1 GCA_028713415.1 Candidatus Omnitrophota bacterium | reverse complement strand
GACTGCTGGTAGCGATCTCATCTTCAACTGCTGCTGGGCCCACATATACCTCTTCATTTTCATAATAAATTAACGCCCATAAAGGCCTTCTGCGTCTGGGTAGGTAAGTAATGGCATTATGCCCACTTGGCCTCGCGCAAACCAGATATCCGCAGGATAAAGGTTACCAAAAATTTCAATAGTTCCGCAAGTATTACCTTCTCTGCCTTTATTGGTAGTGAAAGCAATCCCTATCTTTCTAGCATCCGTGTTATAATCAGAGCCGACAATGTAGCCGCCGATGTATTCTGAAATAATATTTAGCGCCTTATGCATTTTAATTGCTACCCTTATATCAGCCTCCGATTTGATATCATCGAGAGTTATTCTTAAAACATCAGAGCCGGCGATTTTTTCTCCGCTTGTTTTCCTGCCCAAGAAGAGATTGGCTAACTCTTTTTTCGTTAGCTCTAACGCTTTGGCGAGCGCCACAATAAGAGAATTATTTTGTAAAACCAGGCTTAAAATAGATTCAAGATATTCTTCATCTAATACCAGCAAAGTTTGTCCCGCTATGCCGTATTTGATTAAATTAAGAAATTTCTGCAGGTCGCGATATTTGTGGTAGCTCGCCTCTAAAGCAGTAATACTTGCTTTTAGGGCGTCTTGGCGTGAACCATTAAGTTTATGGCGCAGTAAGTCTGTGACAAAGGCCTGGAAGGCTTTTTGAGGAGAAAAATAAAAACGGGATAATGTTGGATGATCGTCAAAAGGCGGAGCTCGCGCAGCTAAGCCTTCTAAAACTTCAATTTTATTAGGTGTTGTTATCAAATCAGCGACTTTGCCGCTTTTAGTCTGCTGAACGAATACAACTCTTTCTTCTAAATCAAAATCCGTATTTAATTCTTTTCCGGCCTGGCGCAGATAGAACATAAAATTTTCTCTTTGCCTTTGGTCAGCAGGTACGTTTTTTCCAAACAGAGTTGCAGGATAATAGCTACTTTGAATGCTTAGGGGTGAACTGGCGTTATCCTGCCGCAACCGATTGTTAAATCTCATTAGATTTATGATCTGTTTACTCTTTACAGCGTCAGCTTTTCGTTGGGTTGAAGGACTTGAGGAACGCCCATTTCTATTAGATACTGCGCCAATTTTTTCTTTTACCATGGCGGCTTTCCACCTGAACATGGTTACATCAAATCCGCCCAATAATAACCTATCCAAACAAGAGCGTAATTGTTCGATGGCCGCGAAAGCTTTAATCTCATCCCACTGCTCATAACTTACAAAATCTACGCCAACCAGCTCTTTCATCAGCATAGCTGAAGCTAAATACCCTACCGCATTCGAGGGGGATGCTAACATATCAATGTCGACCAGGAATTCAAGTTGCGGAGGGTATTTATCGGCATAACCCGTTAACATACAATCTATTTCTCCGGCGACTTTGGCGATAAAGGCTCTGGATTCCTCTCCATTATCGGCAATTACATGGCTAACAAATCCTTTATTGGGGATAAAATGGCCTCGTTCTATTTCAATGTGCCTTACTTCATGGTCAATGGTACTATTTACAAGAAATTGATGAATATCATCCAAAGTAAACTTGGATAGTGTCTTTCGGATAAATTTTCCGACTTTTCTTCTTAATACCAATCTTTGTACGGGTTTGCCTTCCCATTTCTCCCAAATAAGAGGAACTTTGTTTTCCAGCGCCCTTACAATAACGTCTTCAATAAAAGAAATAATAAAATAGTGCAGGACGATTGCCCTTCCTCTGTCATCCATAAAACCAAAATAACCGCAGTAAGGCGATTTAGTATGCAGAACATTAACGGCTCTTCCCACAATATCTAAACGCTCTTCCCGTTTATGTATCTCAAGTTCATGTTGATCAACCACTACGGTTTCTATAATCAGAGGCCTTGATGGTTTTTGCGCGGGGCCGGAGCCGCGTTGCGGCGGCGTCTTTGAATTGCTATCAGCCATTCGCCCTTTGCCATTTGCCATTGGGGGGCTGGAGCCCGGAAACGGCCTTGTCGAAAACAGAGAACTGGAGGCGCGTACTACTTTGAACACGAGCGCCCCTAATGGCGGGAGCGTAAGATTTATTGAATAAGGACGTCCGTGGAAAGGAACCTCCCGGGCATCTACACCGCCCAGATTGCCGATTCCTGAACCACCGTAAATTTGAGCATCGCTATTAAATACCTCCTGCCATATGCCAGGCCAAGGTACACCTACGCAGTAATCGTATCTCACCATCGGAGTAAAGTTGTAAACCCAAATAAGCATCTCGTTTGGATTTTTACCCCTGCGGCCAATACACAAAACAGTATTATCAGAATCAAAGTTAATTACTTCAACGCCCCTGCGGTCAAAATCCCGTTCATATAATGAAGGTTCTCTTCGATAAAAACCGTTAAGATCACTGACTAATCTAAGCATACCTGCATGCCAGGAATCCCAATCATCCAAAAGAAACCAGTCAAGGCTTTGGTTATGGTTCCATTCGCGCCATTGGCCAAACTCCATACCCATAAACATATGTTTTTTTCCGGGAAAACCATACTGGATGGCAAAGAGCAGCCGCACATTGGCAAATCTCCTCCAATCCTCCTGAGGCATTTTGTTGGGCAATGAACCTTTCATATGCACTACTTCATCGTGAGAAAGCGCAAGGAGAAATCTTTCGTCAAAGCTGTAATTTAAGATACCGGTAAAACGGCCCAGGTCATAGTGCCTGAAAAATGGATCCGTCCTTAAGAACTGTAACGTATCATGCATCCAACCCATGTTCCATTTTAGGGAAAATCCCAATCCGCTTATGGCCACCGGCGCAGTTACCCCGGGCCAGGCAGTTGATTCCTCAGCAATAGTTAAAACTCCGGGCACTTCGCTGAAAACTCTTGAATTTATCTTCCATAGAAATTCTATTGCCTCAAGGTTTTGGTTTCCACCATACTTATTTGGAACCCAAGGCCCTCCATCCCTACCATAATCAAGATAAAGCATGGAAGCAACAGCATCAAAACGCAAGCCGTCAAAATGATATTTTTTCAGCCAAAACAAAGCGCAGCTGATAAGGAAACTTTGCACTTCATTGCGGCCATAATTAAATATGTAGGTGCCCCAATGCGGGTGCTCTCCCTTAGCCGGGTCAGCATGGCCGTAAAGCTCTGTTCCGTCAAAGCGGCTTAATCCTTGCGTATCCTTAGGGAAATGCGCAGGGACAAAGTCAAGAATAACCCCAATACCTTGCTGGTGTAAATAATCCACAAGATACATCAGGTCCTGGGGGGTGCCGAAACGCGAAGTTGGCGCAAAGTAATTACTCACCTGATAACCCCAGGAACCTTCAAAGGTATGTTCTGTTATGGGTAAGAACTCAACATGAGTAAAACCAATACCCTTCACATATTCAGCTAACGGCTCAGCAATCTCCCGATAACTGAGTTGGCTGTTATCCGGCCTGCGAATCCATGAACCAAGATGAACTTCATAAATAGCAATAGGTTTGCCATACGACTGTGTTGCACGCCTGGCGTTCATCCAAGCAGCATCCTGCCATTGGTAATCTAAATTCCAAACAAGTGATGCAGTGCTTTGCTCATAGCCACGGCTTGGATGTTCATTAAAAAAAGCATAGGGGTCTACTTTGTCACGCACTACGTTGTCAGCGCCTGTTATGCGGTACTTATAACGCTTGTCCTTAGTCAGTGCGGGAACAAAACCGTGCCAGATACCTGAATAATTCGAGAGTACATGGCTGTAGGTAACACCCCATTGATTAAAATCTCCGATAACCGAGACGCTTTTAGCATTAGGCGCCCACACTGCTACATATGTACCGAGATGCTGTCCACCTGTAGTTATAAGATGGCTGCCAAGTTTCTCGTATGCCTGAAAATGATTTCCTTCGGCAACAAAAAGCTGGAAGTCTAAGTCGCCAAAATGAAGCCTTTGTAATTGTTCTAAAGTAATTCGGTACATATCCGGCAATATATAACCGTATCTTGCTGCCTCTTCTAAAAATTTGGTTAATTCATCCGGAGACTGGGGATTATTTCTGCGGTATGTTGCGAAATGAGAAAGTCCGGTTTGATAAATATATGGCTCTGTTAAACCATTTAAGTAACTTAAACGGATACGTAGAATATCAGCCTGGATTGTAATAGGAAAATCAAAAAATGAATAATGTACGGTCAATCTTCTGCTTGCCGGTGCAGTAACGACTATGGTAGTATCGAGGATATGAGAAGTACGGGTATGATCAATGCCTGCGGCATTTTCAGTCATTATAAGTGTAAAAGGAGGGCCGTTTGGCATATACGTGGTGAGCAGGCCTAATAAACCGTCCAGGTGGCCCCTGAGCTGGCCATTGGCGGCTAAAGCTTGGGGTTGTGGTTGAACCACTTTGTATCTTCCTTGATAGTTGGTTAACTGTAATTCTACGTGCGGCAACTGCCCGGCGTTGGGCTGACGAGCTTGATTGCCGTCAAGAGGACTTGAAGCATCAGGGGTTTGAGGACTTGAGCCAACCTTCTGTATATTCGGCAATTGGCTTGGGCTGCTACTACTGTGAGGATCTCTAAAAAGCCTATAGCTTAATGCGCTTCTTTCGTGCGTGTTAAACGTTAAAGAGGCCGATGAGAGTATCGCATGTCCTTGTGGAGAAACTCTTATCTTGTTGAGGAGGGACGAACTCGCTGTGCGCAATCGCATCGCGTCATCTAGGCACCCTGCCAATACATCTCTTGCTTGATTTCCTAATGAATCGCGCGAATAAACGTTTTCATTAAAAATTTTCAATGTCCTTCTTACGCGCGCTACCACGCGTTCCTCCATTTCAGCGGTGCTGTACCACTGGCCGGCTACAATTCCATCGCTGAGTAAAGTATCAGTATTGAGGTTAGCACGAAAACCGTGAGATTCTTTGAGTAAACTATGGAAAATATGAAAAATGAGCTGGTGGCCTACACCGACAAAGCGTGATCGTTCTGGGCCGAGCCTATTTTGCGGCTTAATCTCTAAATAATCTACCGATATGCCTTCTGGCCTATACGTTACTACCGCTATTCCTTCTACATCAATATTGTCTCGGCCATTGTCGGCTGCATCGCTAATTGCAAAATATAGAGCGCATGGGAAATTCTTAAAGTAATATTGCATAACTTCGTGCCCGCAATCAAGCTTACTCAGTAATATTGAGTGCAATAAATCGTGTTTGTGCCTCACCGGTGGCTGCCCTTGGTAATCATACCATTCACAAAGCCTTCTCCTTACTACTAAAAGTTGCTGACTATCTTTTATAATATCTGAAGCTAAGCGGACACTCATTACCACCTGCCCCGCGCTAAGCCCAGGCACATTACTTCTATGCACTGCGATTCCTCCGCTATAATATGAATGGGGGCAAACTTCCGACGGTTGAGCTATAACAAAACTGTTGCCGCGTTTATCTCTAAAGGGAGAATGAATATCAGTAAACCACTCAAGGTGCGCTTTACCCAAAAACTTAATAACAAACTTATAACGGCTTGTTTGCGATAAAGCGATTGTTATCTCGTATTTACCTTGTTGGGAAACTCTGCTGATATCGCATTCGCGCGGCTTCCATAAATTAAAATCTCCCGCAACGCCGAACCACTCTATCACAGCCCCCGCAAGACGCTTATCGTTTTGATGCTCTGCAGGATTAAAAACAAATTGCTTTAAAGGTGTGGGTGATAAAATCCCGTCGGGAAGTGTCCCTCCTGTATTTTCCGGCACGGGGCTGGAGGTCTGCGCAGCTTTCGCGGAGCGTGCCGACGTCCCCGTTAATAACTTAGCGATTACTGCGGCCTCAGGGTCAGTTAAAGCTCTAAACCAAGCCTCTGCCATTACTTCATAACCCCGGTCATTTGGGTGCCAAGGGTCAGCCATAGTAGAGCTTGATGGGCTTGAAGTTTTATCTTCTGGATTTCTCGCGCGGGCTTGCGCTTCACGGAAAATTCCAAGCGTATTGCGACCGTCTGAATTTATAGTTAAAGCAACTGCGCAATTGTAAAGGCCTTGATAATCATATATCCCTTTTGGCGTAATAACACGCCAAGTTCTCTGCAACCCTTGATCCATACCCATAACCGGTTTCCTTATAGCGCTATAAAATCTCTGTGTATACATGTCACCATGCCTATCTAAAGTGTATATCGGAATGAACGCAGCGTCGCACAATAAACTTTTTGTATCCATCATGCAAACAGCAATCGCCTCCGCACACAAAGGAACAATAAGCCGCCACGAACCAACTGATACCGCTCTCTTATCTAAATCGACTGCAGAGCCATATTGCATGAAGAATACACTTCTAGTGCCTTTATGATCATAGATAACATAATCTGACTCGCGCTCTTGTCTATTACCGGTTAGGCCGTTATAGCCAACCACGCAACCAATAGGCAATCCTTCAATAGTTATATCGCTTATGTAAGGATGCGATGGAAAACCGATAAAAACATCATGCTGTTGCACTGGAAACTTACCTAAAATCCTGTTTATCCATTTTTTGATTCCTTCTTCATCAATATCTGGGCTAACGCGCACACCGCAGATAACCAGGGGCTTTCTTTGTTCCGGCGAGCTGGCGCGGTCAATTTCTAATTTTGAGGCCTGATCCCTGTTGTTTTCATTTCCTTTGTATTGTTTTTTTGCTTGCTTTATCTCTCCAACCGCTTGCTGAATAGCCTTGCCTAAACCGGACCTTAATAAGCTGGAGTATAAATCAATAAGCAGATTGAAATCGGGGCATACGGAATCGGGAATAGGCTGACGAAAATACCGGTGGTATTCTGGCAGGAATTCGGTAACTAAAATAGATTTTTTGACGGCGCTAATATCCGGGCTAACTGTTAATATTACATCTGCAGTTTTATACATACGCTCAGACAAATACCTGCGAGGAGAAATACCACTATAAAATTGTTGCATCGATTCCGTCACGCTTACCTGCCGATAGAGGCTAAGCTGTATTTCCCCTTGCTTTTTTAGTTCATATTCACGATCTACACTATTTATCCACGCCGAAGTTCCGGCAGAACGAACTAAAAAATAATTTCCCCACTTCCTTCTTTTTAGGTAATCGCGTATCATAAATTCCAAAAAGGGACCCCGGTAAAGATTACCTTTACATACGCATACTATATTATAACGGCTGGACCTGGCTGCTACCGGGAAGCTGGTGCGCATCATTCTTGGTTTAACGCGTTTACCAAGGCTAAACAGATACCTTGCTGCAGTTTGGCGGATTTCACCAGCTATGCGCTCGTCATTAAAAATTCTTCTGCAGACCTGAATCATTCTTTTACCTACCAAGCTGCCTAACGCTTCACCCAGGGATTTGCGAACTTTAAAGCTAAGGCTTGTATCACCCAGCCCGAAAAAAGGCTTACGCGAAGATCCGCTGATTGCAACTAACTCCCCAAGCGCATCATAGTGTTGTTTCTCGCTGCCAGTAAGCAATTGCATAATCAAAGAATCTATCTTCTCTTGTTGCCCACACTCCCCTTCCGCGTTTCTTCTTGTTGCCTGCTGCACCCTTTTTCTAAAAACTTCCATGCCGTCTGAAAGAGGCACATTATGATTTGGCGAGCTGGCGCCCGGCGCTTGGCGGCCTAACCAAAACTCGCCTACGCGGTGGGCTTTGGTGAGGGCCTCCGAACCGATAGCTGAAGTTTGTGCGAGGCAAGAAAAATTATTAAGTGCGCCCGGACCGCTTTGTCCGACACCGGCAACACGCAGATATGCATTTGTTCTCATATAACTACGTATCACTTTGGCGTCAATCGCCCAGTGATCCGGGGCTTGAACCGGAGAATATAAATATGCGGCATCGAGCTGGCCTAATATATCGGTCGAATCCTCCCAGCCCTTTGGAATCCACCTTATGCGGGATTCATCGATAACGCCCATTTTCTGAAGGCGTAATATTGCCTCCCGGCCTTTTTGGCGCAGGTAGCCATCAGGTTCTATGCCTATTGCCTCCCCGGCCTGGGTCAAAGCAACGACCAAGATAAGCATTGCGCCCGTGCCTGCGCCCACATCGCCGAACTTATTGTGCGAAGCCATCAATTTTCTTTTAACTAATTCCTCAATTACTGCAACAGCGTATAGCGACGGTGTTCTTTGATATTGAACATCGAGATTTGCTGCCAGGAGTTTTTCAGGATGCTCCTGCCGGATCTCTGCGTCAATCTCTAACATTACTTTATCAATAAGTCTGAACTTTTTTTCTGAAAAATTTATGCCGCTAAATTTCGATGATAAAGCGGCAGCTTCCAGACTTGCCCCAAGCTTGTCGCCGGACAAATCTTCCGAAGGTGAAGAAGCAGCTCTTTGCTTGCCTAAAGCTTTTTCTTTGTATTCGACATCTACAAAATTATCTCCATTCTTCCAGAATTGCACAATCCGTTCATAAATTACGGTCCAAACAACGGTAAATGCCGCCTGCGTAAGTATCATGCCCAGTGATAAATGCGGGAAAAGATACCAAAGAAGAAAAACAGCCGGATACCAGAATAAGAAACTCAAAGGGGACGCTATAGTGTATTGTTTTTTAATGTACTTCTTTAAGCTGCCACTGCCCTTACCCCATTCCTTTAAAAGATTCATCTCTTCGCAAAAAGCCGGGCCCACCACTAACGTAAGGACATGATGCACGAAAATAGTAGCCAGACCCAAGTCAAAGGCGGCCTTCAATGCCAATATGGAAAGATTTCCCTCCAAAAACGGGATATAACTTGTATATCCGATATCGATATTTACCGAAAGAAAATTGTATACTACATAGGAAATGTAATAACCCGCGATTATTCCGCCGACAAACGCCCATTTAAATGATTTCCATAGCTCCTCTTTCCACTTGAATTCAAAATTAGCTTTCGGGTTGGGTGTTAAAAACTTAAAATATTTTGTACATAAATATTTGGAAGCAAAAATGGCAGGGAGCATAAGAGCAAATCTTGCCGCGATAATCAATGCGACTTCAGAAAATGTGCGTTCTGCGCTGTTTCTGACGGCAGGAATAACCCACGGTAATGCCACATGAAAAACTCCAAAGAAAAACGCAAGGCCGATAACAGCCATCGCCATCTGGAATAAACGGGAATCTTTATACCGGCTCAGCCAGAAGAAATATAGAGCTAACGCGTAACCTTCCAATGCTAAGGGTATGTAGAGAGGTAAAATCTGTGGTAGGAAAAGAAGGGTAATCGCCAAATTTATAAGCGTACCGGTCCAGCCAGTAATCTGTATGATTCTTTTAACTTGATTGCGCCATTGCGGCCGGTTAGTTTGATTGCGAAGCGCCCCTTCCAAGGAACTGGAAGATGCACAAGTTAAGGAATTGAAAAAAGAACGATTAGGTACGGCGTTTTCCTGCGGCGGGGCGCGGGGGGCTACCTGAGGGCTGGACAATGTTTTAGCTGATAGAATGCGTTCAGGCGTGCCGCGGCCGTAAAAATGTACTGCCATTGATAAATCTCGCGCCGAGGGGGATGAGCTTTTAGCTGGACAGCCTAGGGCAGATAAAATAGCTCCGCTGCGGTCAGCTAAAGTAAGAGTTACTCTTTCATCCTGCACCTGGTATCGCCTATCATCAACGAGATTAACAATAGGTTGGATACCAGATATTGAATTGAGCGGTAATGAAACAATCCGTTCGCTATCGCTATTATTTATCACTACAAAAACATTTTCGTCTTCGTAACTACGGCGATATGCCAAGAGCTGCCGCTCATCATCAATGCGCACTACTTCATATGTCCCGCGTTGCAAGGCAAGCGATTGGTTACGCATAGCAATCATCTTTTTATAGAAACTGTGCAATGGATTTGCGCCTCTATCAACAATATGCCAGGGCATGGGAACGCGGCAGCAAGGGTCATTTGCTCCGGGTAAGCCCAGTTCATCTCCATAATAAATTACCGGCATACCGGGTGCGGTCATTTGATATAAAACAAGTAACTGCTGGATTTTAATATCCCGCTCGCTTGCAGGCCCAATGTCATAACTGGGGTTATGAAGAACTTTTGAATTGTTGTAATGTTTACCGCAATCGCGTCGAGCCATGTCTGGATTGCGAATCGCACTGATAATACGTTCTGTATCGTGGCAACCTAAGAAGTTCAACATATAATCTTGTACTTGTGAAGGATAGGCGGTAAACAAATCGCGCATAAGCCCTGCAAATTGACTGGGTGAGATGCGGCTCTCCTGGTTGATGAAAAACTCCTGCAGGGCAAAAAGCCAAGAATAGTTTGTTAAGGAATCACATTCGTCTCCTCGAAGATACTCCGGGCTAACAGCCAAGACTTCTCCGATAATTATCGCGCCAGGATTTAATGACTTTACTTTTGCGTGTAATTCTTTAAGGAATACATGCGGAAGGCGATCTGCTGTATCAATCCGCCAGCCGTCAACGCCTTGGCGCTTGCGTCCGGCGACGACTCCCGGCTGCATCCAACGCGTAATACTATTAAACACATATTCTTTAAAAGCGGAGTCTAAAGAATCCCCGTCACGCCTGACTTCGGGCAAAGATTTGTCACCAAGACATTTCCAATAGTCAAAACCATCGGCCAGTTCGCTATCCCAATGCGTAATTTGATACCAGCTGGCATACCGCGAATCCTGTTTATTGCTCAAAATATCTGCGAAGGCAAAGGAATACCGGCTAGTATGATTAAACACACCGTCCAATACTACCAAAATTCCTCTTGAATGCGCTGCTTCAATAACATCTAAAAATAATTTATCAGCTCTGGTCCATTTCCAAGTAGCAGGAACAACCGGGTTTTCCTCTAACATCAAGGCTTTATCACCCCTGGGGTCAGGGCCAAAGGTGGGGTCAATGTGATGGAAAGAACGGCAATCATATTTATGATGTGAAGGCGCCCAAAAAAGCGGATTAAAATAAATAAAACCGATACCTAATTCTGCTAAGTAACCCAACCGGTCCAATACGCCCTGTAAATCCCCTCCGTAGTGGCGTTTCCAAATAATCTCTAAGGGGTGTTTCCGGTTTGCTTTTGCCCAGTCCATCTCCCATTGGTCATACTCATACCAAGGCTTATTCCAATCTCTGGTGTGCCAGCCCCCAATATCGTCCATTGTGTCAAGAACGGTTGGGTCATTTGAGCTATCACCATTAGCAAAACGGTCAACCAGTATCTGATAACCTACGCGGCCGGCGAACTCCGCAGGAAAGTTGGGCTGGAGTATTTGATTAGTCATATTTACTGACGGGGAGCTTGAGCTTAAAGGCCTCCTGCTTGGCTGAGACGGTTCAGGTTTTCTTGCCATAACCACTCTTAAGCCAACCGCTTCAACAACCTTGCCCAAGGGAATCTTAGGGTCAAATCCCAAGTGCCCGCTGCCTTTGTAAAAGGTAAAGCAATTTGCCGTCGGCGAAACTTTTCTGTGCCTTTCTTCTTTTGCGCCTATATATTTTCCCATTATTCCTCTTTGTGCAGCTTTCGAAGGAAGCAGGATTTCTAAGCCTTCCATTTTTAACAGGCGTATCAATTTAGCCTGAAAATACTCATCTTTATCGAATGCTAACCTATCGCGGATATCTAAAAATTGGCTAAAGACACTCCGTGCTAAATCTGAGGGGGTATCTTCCGGAAGATTTTTCCATTGATGATAAGCTTCTTCAGCAGCAAGGCGCTTCTCTTCCGCATCAAAAAATTCGACGCAATAAGGAGAATAAACTATTCCCTGTTCAGCCAACTCTTGGACAAGCGGCTCAATCTGAACTGGCGGGCCGTTGACAACAATAATTAATCCAGCCGGAGAAAGCGCTGCCGCGCACTGCGCTGCGGCGCAGCTTAAATCCAAAAAGGTATCAAATGTATCCAGAGAAAGAATTAAATTTATATCGCGTAAGTATTTTGCCAACTCATAAACACTGCCGGTTATATAATTCTTTCCTAGGCTTTGTTCACGGGCTTCGAGAAGATAAAAAGCATTTTTGTCAAACAAGGTTATAACCTTTTGCCATTCCTGGCCCAATAATTTCTCAAGCCATCCGCGCCGGGCTCCGACATCAACAACTGTTTTTTGATTATCCGGATAAATATGAAAATAATTAAATATTTGAGTAAAAACATTAAGCATTGCCATCCTAATTACGTCCCGTGCTTCTTCTCCTATCCAGGTGTCCTCTCTCTGCGTCGGCCATGAACTTTCGTAAACTTCAGGCATACCTGCAGCTACAAAAAGAGGCGTTATCCTTCCACAAGAATTTGCGTCACACAAGGCAATGAGGATATTTTCCGCATTTTGACGGTCCATACTGTGAGCTTCTAATGCCGCGCCGATAAGCTCTATCCTTTGCGCTCTCGGCAAGTCCTCCAAGGTAAAAAGCGCCAAACCGATTAAATCATCTTCGTTAAACCGAGCTATTGATTCTGCGGTAAGAACCTGCAAAAGCGTTTCTTTTAGCTGGACGATGAGCTGTTCTTTTGCTTTTTGCTCAGAGCCAGATGCGGGGCTGGAGCTATTTGCGACGTCCCGGATACTTCCGGGGCCGGAGCCGCGTTGCGGCGACGTCTTTGAATTGCTATCAGCCATTCGCCCTTTGCCATTTGCCATTGGTGGGCTGGAGTCCAACGACGCCCTTGCCGACTCGTGGTGAGCGTAGTCGAACCAAGCCAGAGGGCTGAAGCCACCATGTGTCGGCGCCCTGAGGTACTCCGAAGGGCTGGGCAATGTTTTAGCTGATAGAATGCGTTCAGGCGTGCCGCAGCCGTAAAATTGCACACTTTGCGGTTTGCCGGCTGAAGCAGATGAACTAACAGGGCCTGATGCGCACGGTGAATCTCCAGGAAGCACGTTTTTGGCCATCTTTAAACATTCTCTTAACGCGGCTGACACAAAAGCCATGCTCCCAAAACGATCGCTTCTCTGACAAATGCACTTTGCCGCCACCTGAAAACAAGCTTTTACCATCATCAGGTCTTCTTTATCAGGCTGAGCAGCTATTTGTGCAATTTCATGTTTTATCCTGCGTGCTGCTTTTTCCCAATTCGAAGCTTCTATATGGTTTCTAAAATCGATTGAGCCGCATAAACAAACAAGAACTACCCCGAAACTGTAAATGTCCCATTGAGGGGTAAAAAACGTTGCTGCAGATTTGAGCATTTTTTCTCTGCTTAAAGCAGACGTAAAAGGTTCGACGCTTTCGCAGTAACCCGGCGTACGAATAAGCCTGACTATGTCCGGCAATCCCCACGGATTTTCCTGCCAATTATAAGGATAAGGCACAACACCGTCATTATCAATAAGGCACGCCTTAAGCCTTCTGTCTTGTACATTGAGCAATATATGGCTTGGTTTTAATTCCTTTACGATAAGCTTTGCGGCGTGAAACTGAGTAAGCGCCTCTGCAATACTTAAAGCCGCAACAATCTTGTGCTGCCAATTATCAGCGATATTTATATCTTTGTTGCCGCCTTTTAACAGTTTCTTAAGGCTGGTTCCCGGCATATAATCCATAAGTACGAATGGATATTTTGCGCCAAAGAATCTGCCTGCCGGCGCGACCTCATCGCCTTTAGGGCCTTTAACAAGGGTGCAATAGCCCTCTTCATAATAGTGAGGCATAAATTTATTTTCCGGCAGATGCCTGGCGTATCGGGATATACGTAAAAGATATTTCGGCAATTCAATTGCCTGTTTTGGTAAACCAGCCAGACCCTCTTCTGTCGCGCCGTATACTTTTACCGCGTAAGGATGGTTGCCGCCATTAATTTTATAGATGCGGCCGACCCCGCCTTCACCAATGACCTCTTGCGTGCTCAAATCCAAGTCTTTAAAGGTTATAGGGGAACTGGCATGAGATGACGCAACAGGCCGCCACATCGGGTTAATCACATCAAGGATTGCCTCGCACTGAATTTTAGCCGCGGCATCGAAGCCTTCATCGTTATAATGCCAATCATCTGCAAAAAATTTCGTTTGCCAATCGGGGTCTTGGCGCAATTTGCGCATGTCAACCGGATAGATGTTTTGTTTACCGGGCTGCTCGCTCTTAAGGCGCTCTATCATCTCCGCAACCGCGCTGTTAAATTCTTCTGACCTGATGCTGTCCCCACGGCGCAATAAATGAGTTACATAAACGTCAATTGACGCATCGTGCGCATGAATAAATTTAATTGTCTCTTCAAGGTAATGAACAGACTCAGCAATATTTACATTCAGATCGGAAACATCATTTGTTCCGATATCTATTAAAACAGCGGAATGCTCTGGATTAGGGAGTGGCATAGAATTTTCAAGGTGCAATTGCATAAGTTCGTATAAACCGTACGACGCAGTAGGGTGGTTGGGATATACCGTATGCGTATAAATACCATCCCAGCCCAGGTGCGCGCGATCATAGACATTTGGATTGTCAGGCTCATTAAATGGGCCGTGCGGGCTATAATCAAAACCATTTGCGCGCAATAACTCTAACAGCGGACCACGATAACCCCAGGCTAGCGGCTCCCAGATGCGTTTTTCACTAAGGCCTCTTAATCCGCGGGCATGTGAATCTCCGGCAAAAAGAATTCTTGGTGCCGGCGCTTCAATAACCGGCAAATCAACGCACAAAGAATCCCGATTGGTATGCGTAAGGCGGAAAATATGCGCCTGGTGCGGGGCAAGCTTATAGTACATGATACCGAAATCATGTAAGTTTTTACCGGGAACAAAGACAAAGAGTTGTCTGCTAATTTCATCACGTAAGGCAAAGGGCTTATACCAATCGAATCCCAACTGATCCAGATAGAAGTCTACTCTGCCCTCCTCTTCCCTATCGCTATCATTGTAAATAATACCATAGAGTTGATTGTCGAATTTGACCCGAAGGGCTTTTGATGCTACGCCGTGTACGCTGGCGAAATGTTCAACTTCTATTGTGCCGGCTCGCGCAGCAGTAAGTACTTCTTTAAACTTAGCGTCCTCTTGTTCAATACGGCTGATGAGGTCTTCAAGAAAAACTTCCGGCCTACCGCACCAGAGATGCGGAGTCTGTTCTCCGGGAATATTAAACATAAAATTTCTAAGGCCCAGGAAACGCGCGACTGTCGTGCAGGTAAAGGGAAGTATACCGCGCGGTGTGATACCGGTAATGCAAGCTTCAACTAAGTCTTCGATTTGCCTAAAGGTATGCCTGTTCCTATCAACATAGACGCCCCGCGCGGCAAGAAATGCCGCGGTCTGGCCCCACCAAGCATCTTGGTAATCACTTAAGCGCATACGCTCAGCATAACGCATCGGGGTATCACCGGAGGCTGCAGAAGTAAAATCATACGGATATACGATAATATCGCGGTTATTAACGCGTGAAGGCCGCCAGCCGGTGACATTAGTAAGAAGCAAATTACCTTCGTCGCTACAATGCTGATAGAGCGCATCGACGATGGCCGGATTACGTATGCCGATATTCTCACCGACAAGAAATGCCTTATGTTTGCGTGCTTCCTCGCAAAACGCGCTGATAATAGCTGCCTGCTGGTGGATGGCATCCTGGACCCTGCGCGGAACAAAACCTGATTGCTTACCCTGCGATACATCCCTGTAAATAAGATGTTCCTGGGAAAGGCCCCAAATGTGGTCGATACGTAAGCCCCGGGCATGCGATAGCTGGCGCCTGATCTTGGCAAGTTCGTAACGTAAGACCGAAGCAAACTTTCTTATCCAGGCATAAGGAGGTAACCCCCAGTTCTGTTCTTTGAGGCAAGCTTCATCAATAGGAGCGCCAGCGGCCCATTCAGGCAAAAAGAGCCCCTGGTTCCACCAAACATCTGCGCTATTATCTGCCGGATATAAAGCCATATCTGCAATGATAGTAATTCCCACACGTTTAAAAAGTTTATCAGCCTGGCTCAAGCGCAACTCATACCTCCACTGGAGCCACTCATAAAAAACTTTCCTGCGGTTATTGTTTCCATTATCAGCCTTCATGAATTCGTCAATAGCCCGAGGATTGCGGTCACGTAAGCCTTTCGGCCAGTCACGCCACCAGGCGCCGTTATAATGATCATATAAAACATGGAAAGTGCTATAGCCTTCCAGCCAATCCTTTTCGGCGTTTATGTAATCGGTGAGGCCGCGTAGTGTAGCGTCGTTATCTTGCAGGCGTTGGTATATATTTTCTTTATTGTACAAATGCCAGAGTACCGCCCGTCGCACCAGGTAAACAAAGGTATGAGGAACGCTTGTAGCCTTTTGAGCGTATTCTATGCGCCGGTAGAAATCTTCCTTTGATTGAATCGGTATGCCACGCAACTTCATACAGGTATTCAGCAAATAATCGTAAAACGCCTCTTCAAGAGCTAGCGATAGGTCATCTTCAGTCATCATTTCATCTAACGGTAAGCCTTTGATAGCGTCGTAGGCAAACGCGCTGATTGCGTCATAAGGGCTTGCCAGCCAATGTCCGGTTTGAGCTAGCGGAAAATCAAGCAGGCTGTTGTAACCTTTTTTTGCCGCCATTTCGGCAAGTAGTTCTTTGCCCCTGATATCGCCGCTTAAGAAATCTCCGCGCCGGCGCAATGCATTCATCGGCCAGAAAAGGGTGCGTAACGAATCCACGGGCATAGAGCGGTTTTCACCTGCGGCCGGCGAAGAAGAAATCCGGCTTGCCGGATTTCTGGCTACAAGTTGTTCTCCTATCCACCTGCGGTGCGTAAACATTTCGTTTGCAACTCGCGAGTCAAAATCATCGTCTCCTTCTATGGGCATCCTCGTCGCCCAGTTTCTCTCCATCATTTCCGTAGGCAACCATGGATTATTTAGCCACCATTGGTCAAGGACTTCATCGCCGGCATAAATCATAGGAATATCCGGGCTGCCTAAGAAAAACCTGCTCATCAATTCCTTAAAACCTCCCGGCCCTTCCAGGCGATAGCGCAATTCGCTGTGGCTGGCATAAGGATTAAAACGATATTCGGGATCGACACAAAAACGCGTACCGTCGTGAAGCTCTAAAGCTTTTATATTCCAGCCGGGATTAAAATCTATAGGATTATTCCACTTCCATATCCGGTAAAAATGCCACTTATAATTATTAAATCCCATGCGCGCAACATAATCAGGCCCTGGCCCAAGAAGCTCACCGATCCTGAATGTTCCGTAAGAATCAAAAACTTCATCAAGCCTATATAAGAGGCCCTGGCCCGGTGATTGCCAAGATTGAAAATTCTCCGCGTATGGCCCGCATTTCCAGTGAATCCAAGCAAATAAAAAGTGTATGGCGTCAGCCCTTATGGCGTTTGCTTTAAGATTCCCAAGAATATGATGATATGGCGCAAGAAAAGGCTCATAACCAACCTGGGCTAATGCTTGCCAATTCGGCATAGCCAAAGACATCCATCTCTGGTCTGGTTCATCACCTGTGCCCGGAACCCCAGGAGATTTTTCAAAAGTTTCATAATATTTACGTAATAGCCAGAAATCAATCCCTCCTTTGGCGTCGAAAAATTGATTATCGACCCCTTTTAGCATTCCAAGACGAGTCACACCCTCCGCCATGGCTAACGCCTGCGTTGTCGCTATCCACTGTTGATACTTATAAAAATCAATTAAATCCTCATATTGAAAATCTTTATTTTGAATATCGGCATTATAAGCTTCCACAACAGGATGATGCTCTTGGCAACCGCAATCCATTCCCTCATGCACCCAAAGGCCTTCCTGGTTACCCAAAAGATGATTGAAAGCGCGGTATCTGCCGATATGTTCTAAATCCCATAGATCCCACATAGCACCATTTCTCTCTTTTTCTTCTCTTTCACGGACAAATTGCCTGAAATCGGTAAAACGCTGCCTATACTGGCCATCTTTATTTTCTCTAAACTCAAAAAAAGCTGCAATCCCTATTTTAGTTTCTCTTTCACGTAAAGCTCTATAATCAATGCTTCTTTGCGAATGGCCGTAATAACCGAATTGCCCTAAAAACTTTTGAGCCTCAGGGACGACCCCCCAGTCAATATAATCAGTATTAAAATATCGCCGATTAGCCGAATCATAGGGTGACTGCGACCAGGGAAGCTGCATGGTAAAAGGCAAAAATAATACTACGCGATGACCTAAAGGCAAAACATGCTCCTTCACGAAAGGCACCACCTGGGTGTATTTTCCTATTCCCGGGTCTCTGCTTCTACCTTCAAGCCTTATATAATATATAGGTAAGACGTAAATGCCGTTGTGTATTACCTGCAACAGCCGCTCTTGGTTCGAGTTGGCAGGCGAGCTGACAGGACCCTCGGCGGCCGGCGGCGCGGTCACACCCGGAGACAAATTTACGTATCCGGGCAACCAATTACCCTCAGCGTCGATATTCGCAGGGATAAAAGTTCCGTCCGGCATTTTAATATCTTCATGTTTTACTCTTGCTAAAGTTTCATAGACCGAATAAGGATGATAAATGCGGTATCTTCCGGCATTATTTTTGATTTCCCACCTGGGTAAGACAACGATACCAACATTGCGCATTTCCCATACGTTCTTCCCGCTATCGATTATACGCCATTCTGAAGTATCGGCATTCATATCCAAAACAAGATTTACGTCTGCGACAGTAAGCTCTATATAATTCTGCACGGTATCTCCGTGTGGCATATTTGTTTGGTGAGGAATCCAACCCGTGAAACCATGAAGTTCAAGCGCCTTACCGCTTGCACTCGCGCTATGTCCGCAGGCATGAGGATAATCGGCATGCAGCATTAGGGATGGCCTAACGTTATGATAAAGATCAGATAATGCATCATTGAACCGCACAAACTCTTCCCGGTCTTTTGCGCTTAGTCCTTTACTCATAATATGCGACCTTTTTCCGGGCGGCATAAAATTGCGGATAAAATCCTCTTCTGTAATACATTGAACATTGATATAAGGTGAATTTTGTTCGAATATTTGCAATCCTTCATCGTAATAGGTAGCATTGTCATCACTACGACAAATAAAGTAGTGGTAACTTAGGGGACTTTTGTGAGCCGTGGGAGAATGCGGATTGATTTCAAAAAATGTATCCAGAATACCTTCCGGGATGTAACGCTTAACAGTTATCATTCCCCTAAAAGCAGGGTCTTTCGGTATTTGATACAACATTTGTCCATTATCTTCACGGACTATCTCAAATTGATGAATGCGCCTTCTCCACGAAGGCATGCCTTGTCTCGGATGCCCCACGCTGACAGCGTCGAATATCTTGAGCTTTACACCTTCCACTCTTTCAATTTCACGGACCAATGCCGCTGTATGTTCTTTAGAGTGTTTCTTTTTATCGGCAAAACTTAGCATCACTTTCATAAGCTGCCGATCTTCCCAGAAAGCCTTCCCTCGTCGTGTTGACAATGCCGCCGGCTTATGCTCGGGTTGCGGCTGGACAGACGGCGAACTGGCAGCGGTTTGCGCTGATTGCGGCACCGTATTTTTTCTCACCTCAAGCATAAGCGGGTCATCGATTGCTAAAACAATAAATTCTTTGTTTTCGCCAGGCGTTTCTCCTTTACGAATGTTATAGGCACAGCCATTACCGCGGCTAAGGCTGCGTTCAGCGACAAAATCATACAATGTCTCATCATCGCTTAATTCTCTGCCGATAAGCCCGCTGATTGGAAGCCAGCGCTCTTTGCCTTCCCTATCCAGATTAACCAAATAGTAAAATTGTCTTTGACCGATAACTTTGCGGTAAATAAGGGTAGTTTTCTTTACCTCTTCATCAGAAAACACATCAGGTAAAAATTCCGGCTGAACTTGCGCTAATGGCTGCAATTCTTCCAAACGGACAGAAGAAATGACCTTAAGACGCCAGAGGTAATACCCTCTGTCACCTGCTTCTAAATTCAAATGATGCAAACCATGATGATCTACAGGATAAGGATAGGCAACTTCATCTCCGTTGAATAAAAATGATAAATTATTAGGTCCGCCTGCGGTCAGTTGAATGAAGGTAAATGGCCGTATAAGCTTGCCTAAGCGTGCAACAGTAGGCTGATGATAAAGGCTCCAATCATGGTTACTCAATTGTAAAAGATGCGGTATACCTGAATTTATTTGCGCCGCTAAAACTTGCGTTAAGGCTATCGCGTCTATTTCTCCTTTTGAATAGGCCTCTATAGCATTAAGCAGTTCAAAATTATAAGCGCAGTTAAACCTTCCTTCACCGATATAACGCGGGTCATCTTTTTCACTCCTTTTATCTTCCACTCCTCCTTCCATGATTTTAAGTAAGCCATTGCCGCGTTGCCTATTCGGATAAAACCAAGATTCAAATCTTTCCAGGTT
Source organism: Candidatus Omnitrophota bacterium (assembly GCA_028713415.1). Taxonomy (GTDB): domain Bacteria; phylum Omnitrophota; class Gorgyraeia; order Duberdicusellales; family 4484-171; genus JAQTOI01. The sequence continues at coordinate 40,667 of JAQTOI010000003.1, read as the reverse complement.
GGCGAACAATTCATTCCAGAAACTTATAGGCAAGAACTCCGCTACGTCAGCGCGAAAACCCCTTGCGCCAAAACGGGCAATAAGCCAGGCCATATACACAAGCGCGAAATCCCTCGTATCCAGGTTTAGCGGATTCAATTGACGTACATCAGCAAAAGCATTGTTAGGCGCAACTGCCTGGCCGGCGATTCTAACCCACATATGAGGCATATGTTTGATAAGAAAATGATCAGGCGCTGTATGATTAAGCACTACGTCAAATATTACATCTATACCTTTTTCTTCAAAACTCTTAACCAAATAAAGAAGGCCCTCTTCGCCAAGATAACCTCCTGGCGCGGTCTCTGTGCTTTGAATTTGAAAATAGTTCCTGATGGAATATGGCGAACCAGGCTCGCCCTTTCTTGCTTCAATACCTAATAAATGGGCCGGCATAATCTGAACTATATCAACATGCTCAGAACTAAGGCGCTGGGTAGTTACACTCATTCCCTCTTTCATGTGTTCTTTTGGCCCAAAGTTTTCAAATGCCCTTAGAAACATTTCGTAAATAGTAGCGCCTGCTTTTATGCGGCCGGGAAACGTTGTTTGCCCGGCTGCATAGGGTTGACTCACTTTAAGGCGGAAATTCTTGTCTGCGTTAGGCCGTATCTCATCCCAAGAGCCGCCTGCATCTGTAGCTATACCAAAACGATATTCGTAAACATCAAGTGATGGCTCAAGCGGTATGGTTATTTGCCAAATATCAGCACCAATTTTTTCCATAGGAAACTGGGCAGGATCCCAGCCCCACGCTATGTCTTTTTTGCTTATAGTTTTAAAGAAGTCTCCGACAACAGAAACCCACTGTGCGCCGGGAACATACACCCTGAATTCCACTCCTCGTTCAGAAAGTTTCAGCGGTGCGATTTCGAAAACAACGCCTCCTCCGCCTTTTGTCTTACGCCCGCGATCTTGTTCATCTTGCCTTTGTCTTATAAATTCAGCCTCATCTACGTTATGCACGGAAGTATTATCGGCAAAATCAGTGCTAACGCTAAACTGCTCTGCGTAATTGAATAATTTTGCGAGTCCTTCTTGACGAGTACTTTTTGTAACGGCGCGGATTGCGCTAGCTAATGTGCGAATCATAGCCTGAGGTGAAAGCAAAATCAATCTATCTAAATTTAAATATGGTGCGGAAAATAATCGATGCAAAAAATTAAAACCGTCATTTTTAATCTCATCTTCCAGCACGGCAATTAAAGTTTTGGGGAGACTTTCGTTTAGATCTAACGGTGAGCTTCCAATTCTTAAGGCCGCCTCAATGATTCCATTAAGCTGCGGAACATTGAGAGAATTAAAAAATTGTCTTGCCTCATCCGTAGCTCCGGCATTACCTGAAATTAATTTCTCCGCTATGGGCGTAAAACGCGATGTTATCAATGTAGCTATCTCTTCCAATGAAACAATTTGTGTTGGTCCTTTTTCTTTCGCAGACTGTTTTGCTTTTAACAAACCTTGCAAGGCAGCTCGCCCGGAAACTTTTAAATCACGCCTAATCTGCACTCCCTCTACGTTCATCAAGAATCCTGCCACGTGGCCATTTACTAAAGGAGGCACCACGCTAAACCCAAGCTCCCAAGCACGCTCTATCGTCCAAGCCAGGTGATGGAAAAATAATTGCGTAAAGACTTGGGGATTTTGGTCTTTTATGGGATTACGGACGAGATGCCAGGCATAACAACTGACTTGGGCGCCAAGAAAAATTCCTCTCTCCCAGAGTTGATCAGTTTGAGCAGTTGCGCCTTTACTCCTCCAATAAGGAATTCCCGCAGAAAGTAAACCTTCTATAACCGCCTTTAAATAACCATAAAGAAGAGAATGTTCATAACAACCTCCTATCCAATCTCTAATGCTTGCTCCGCCATGCCAGGTGCCTAAAGGAAGGACCGCTATGTGAGCGAAAGATGGCTCGCCCTGTCTTTGCAGGTGGTGGGCAAGATTAATAACTTCACCGGCAGTTACTGTATTAGCTATACCATTGTGGATTACGGTATGCAGGTACCACCACCAAATCATTGAACCATCGTATTTTCCTCTATATCGGCGAATACAATTCTCCATATCGGTAAACTCACTAACAATTTTTACTTGAGGATGACTACCATATTGTTCAGTTGCCGGAGCGTTAGGCACGTTACCGCAACCTAAAATATGAGAGGCCATAACTAAAGCCTGCTGGTCTGATGGGCCTAACCCTACAAAATCTACATATCGGACGTCCTGAGTATAGGGGCAGAGAATCGTCCCCATTGATTCCTGCCAGAGCTTAAACATCATCGCCCGCTGATAGCCATTAAATGCGCTGCCTCTATTAGTATGGTAGCGCCTGAATCTTTCCACCTGTCCTGTTCCTCTCTTAAACCAGATAAAGCCCTCATTATTAGGACTGTCGGGATTATAAAAGAAAGGTTTCCACTCATTGTTATAATTTCCAAAAAGCTTAACTAATCTCGCGCGCGGTACGCCGGTTTGAAAGGTTACCGGCTGCATACGGTTAAGGTTGCCCATTCCGTTTGCCTGTTTTATTATTTCAAAGTGGTCATTTCCTACATAAGCAAGTTCAATGCCGTGCTTTTTAAGCAAGCCTGAATATAGGCCGTCCATATTACCTTCGGCGTTCCAAACCCAGCGCATTTTGATTCCGTAGGCATCATAGCAATGCTCCTTGGCAAGAATGATTTGGCTTTCAACGTCCTGGGAACGTTCCATGAGCCCGGGCTGTTCGGCAATGGCCGCGCAAATAATATGAGGGCAAATGCTAAAATCAATCTGGCCGCTGCGGCTTTCTAATTTATGATATTTACCGTATCCTTTAGCACGCTCGCCAACAATAACTTCCTCTACTGTTTTAGATTCTCTATCGGCAATCGCTAATTCATTAGATATCGAAACTAAGGCAATTAAATTAGGGAATATTGCCATTGCCTTGGTCATTTCATAAACTAATCTGCTACAGCTTGCATCATCTGAGGCAAGAGCTATAAAATGGTTTTCGTTTTCTACTTTAAGGTAAGAAGTAAAATCGACCTTGCGCTCAAAGTACATGCTCTCTAAACACTTACGGTTTCCATCGACATAAATAACCTCGTCATCGGCAAACATCTCTGGCTGGTGTTTATTGTCAATCGGCACACCGGATAAAACTGCCGGCCCGTTGGCGAAAATAAAACGGTTGAAAAATACAAGGGTCATTCCTAAAAGCATCGCCTTAGCCGTTAGCTTTTCGCTATCACTAAAACCTTGTACATCTTTTAAATCCTTACTGAATAAGCCGTTGCCGGTAGCTGCTTTTTGATAGAACTCGGTAAACTGCGGCCACAATTCGTATTTAGTGTCGGAAGGTAGAAAGTATTGATGAACGCCGACAATCTGCACGTCAGCATCCGTCCATTCTCTATACGGCTTAAGCAATAACGCGATATGCTCGTCCAGCTTCTGCTCTTCGACTAATTCTCCAATGCGCCGTTTTTGTTTATCCCACCTAAATTGCTCCGGACCCCCTTTCATAATGCTTAACATCGAGGCTGTATAAGTAGAAATTTCTTTGGACAAGCTTAAAGAAAGGCTGTAATTAAACCTTATTGGACGGTGATTATTTCCGTGTATATTGCGTAACTCAGGATCGAGCAAAGACACTAAAACCGGAAGGTAAGTAGCAAAGTAATGCACACGCGACCAGCGCGTTCCTGTGGGCTGATGCGCGTTTAAGGTGAGTTGGTAAAGAGTTTTTTGCAGTTTGGAAGTATTTTCGATTGGCGAACTGCCCCTATTATCCTGTCCCACGTCACAGTTAACAGGTAACAGGTCTTTAAAACGTGCGACGTGATACGTGCTACCTGATACGTGAAGTGGCGGCGCAAGTTGCGCGTGTTTGAGGCTGCCGAAAGCTTTTAAAAATACTGGTTGTATCTGTTTGTATACTGCCGAGCTACTGGCATTTTTGCCTTTGCCTCGCGTTTCTTGAATTTGCTTTAAAAAGAAAATTTCTTGTCCTGTAAGCTCCTGGACTTTTGAGAAGTAAATCTCAGCTTCATTTAAAGAATTATTTCGATAACAACATAAACCTAAATCATAATAGATATTAACTAAATCTATTGCCGCCGTAGTATCTTGTATTTTATAAATTATCAACCTTAACATATCTTCCGCTTCCCGGTACATGCGGCACATCATCATTACTTTTACATATCGGATAGCAATGGCTGCAGGGAAAAAAGTGTTATGGCTAGAATCTGGAAATCCGTATTGCGGGCCAAAATATTTTCTTTCGGACAAAAATTTAGCACATTTGCCTGCTAACTGCTTATTTCTTGCTGCTGCGGCATATTCAAATTGCTCAAATTTCTTTTGGCATATGCTCTCATCATCTACAACTTCTAAGCCTCTAATTAATGTGTTTCCCGAAGATTGGCCTTCTATAGAATTTATTTCCGCGCTTTGCAATTCTTTTCGTAAATCTTTTTGTATTAAATCTATCAGGTCCGCTGCAGAAGATTCATTGCTATCTGCTTTATTAAGAGCCTCTAAAGCGCCCTTTAATAAATATTCCCGCATATCCCACTTTTCTTCGGCTAAAAACCATAGGCAGTATCCTAATTTAAAATAGAGTTCTTTTAAGATTCCCCTATTTGCAAAATCACCAAAATTATAGATACCATCAATTCCTCTTTCCAATTTATCAATCAAAATCCGTAGCGCTTGGACTGCTTCATCATATAATTCACTACCGATTAATTCTTTAATTATCGCGTATTCGTTCATAAAAGCGATTTTGATTATGTTCCGTTCTTGAACCCTGTTATTTATTTTTATCAACAAATATACGGATAAAACGATAGCAATTCCCGATAAACCTATTACCGCAGCAGAAGATGCTTCCGCTTTGCCGGATTTAACATTTAACTCATTATTACAAACGATGTTAGCTTGTAAATTATGAATTGCGGTGTTGAGGTTGTCAAAAGTATTTAAAGGCGAACTTGCTGTAAACTTTTCTCTTAAGGCGTCAATCGACAGCTTCGAAGTAAAAGCTATTCTTTTTAGCCCAGCATTGTTAAATACCAATCGTCCTCTGGAAAAGAATGAAGCATATCTATATCCTGCGGGTTGAGCCTCTGAAATTAAATCAGCTGGATTAATTCCTAATTTCGCAAACAACGAATTTACGAAATAAGGAACAATAGTTCCTATGGCTCGTCTTTTATCCAAGAAACCAGGAGAAACAAAAATCATTATTACATTAGCTTCGCCAGCCACATCAGCCACACATTTCAGAAGATCTTTCATATTTTGTGTAGTTTCTAGATTCTCAAGATCATTAACGATATCCAGATCTACGCTCGCCACGAAATATGGTGGGGTTTTGGTGATAAGAGAATTGTCTGGGTGCCGCTTAAAATCAATATGCGCGAAATTTTCTAAGCCATCAATCAAACCTTCGATATACGAAAGTAAAGTAAATAAATACGCACCATGATGATGCGTTCCTATGTAAATTACTTTTCTTCCAACAGCTATTCTTATATAGCGGGTGCTGGAAATCTCTCCAATAGGTAATTTATACACATCATCGTTTCGAATATCACCTGATCTAAAAAGAGGCACGGGATAGGCTTCGTTAGTTACAAATACCTTCGATGGCGTTACAACCGCAGAAGAAACAATGTTGTCGCGGATTGATTTTTCAATAAGCGCCAAAACGAATGGTGCGTGAATTGCGGTTTTGTTCGAAAAGAAGACGGGAGAACTGGATTTTTTGTGGGCATTCGAGCTATTTCTTTTCGAAGGCCTACCCCCCACCATACCTGCTTCTTCGTAGATGATAGAGTGCTTTACCAAGGCGGAACGCACGCCTTGTGCGGTTAATTTGCCGTCAGAGATTTCTGCGATGCGGCTGGCTGTGGCTGTGCCTTCAGAAAATTTGCTGGATAAGTTTCTAAGAATAAATACCCACTCGCTACGATTTTTCTTCCTTTTCTGCAAAAGCTCTTTGACTTCAAATGATACTGCTGAAGATGCTATGGACTGTCGACTATGAGCTGAATATGGCGGTGCAAGTTGCGTGGTTTTGAGGCTGCCGCGATTATTTTGCAGAGAAGAACTGGAAGATGCCCCATCAATGTCTTCCATTAGCAAACGCCTCCGCTTTAGATAAGGAGAAGCTTTAGCTAACAAAGCAGCAAAATTATCTGGGTTATTTAATTGTCTAACCTTATCTAGGGCCATCCTTTCCATCCCACATCCGACAAAATATTGCCTTATCCCGTCAATGCTTGTGAGCTTAGCATGTTCTAATTCTGCATAACTTATCTCGGTTCCAAGCAGGCTTGCGGTAAAGTGATATTCGTCCCAGGCCAGTGAATTGAGCCTATTCATCAGTTCAATTCTCGAATCAGTTATCATTGCCCTATCAACACAATCTATACCTTCTTCGACTAATTGTTGCAATGCTCTGCTATTAACCTCATCCGCGAGGCCTTGGGTGCGGGCCGCTAATACCATTTCTGGAAAACCAAGACAAGCGATAAACCTGTGGCTGTAAATATGACATCTCATTTGTTGATAGTTAATAAATGGGCAGGGGTGTCTTATTTTAGGAATTACATAAATATATTGTTCAAAACTAAACGACACTATCCAACCAGTAATTAATTCCTGAAATAATCTACCAAAACTCTTATCAATGCCTCTTTGCAGGAAATATTCCCGAATACGCAGTAAATCAGGGATAGTTACTCCTATAGGAATCTCACAACATTTCACGCATTGTCCCGGCCGGCATTTAAAAATACTAAGATTATTTACCGACGAGCTGCTTACTTCTGCAGGGAAAGAACTGTAATCCGGAGGAATTTGGAAATTGGAATTTGTGCGAGCCGGTGGCGCGCGGTTTGCGGTTTTGAGGGTGCCGAAAGTATTTTGGACAGCTGAGCTGCCAGAAGGCATATAGCCTGCCCTTTTAGCCAGCTTGAGAGAAATTACTTTAACTGTATAATCAGAGATAACAGGCCGGGGGCTGCCTTGTAGCTGCAAACTCTTCTCGTAAGTATATATCCTCAGTTGCCTATCTGGCGGCCAAAGTTCTGTTTCTTCGCCGGCGTAATAGATATATCCCTGGCTATCAACGCGGACAATAAAATCAGTTGCGCGCTCCTCTCCCGTATTTAAATTGTGCGTATATTTAACTCGATAACTTTCCTCTTCTAAGAAGACCAATCTCAAGCCAAAAGCAACCCGCTCAATACCTTCAGAAGAAATTGCGCTTCGGCCAGTATCAGTAAATACCTCTCCGACTAAGCGATAATCATAAAATCCTATCGGAAGTTTATCGATGGATAGCCACTCTGTCTCCTTATTTCTTACCTCATCAGCAAAGTTACGTTTGCAGGCAGCAACTAAAGCCGCTTCGTCCCTGTTATCGGTAATTAACTTTTTGCTATATTGCCGTGCCAGAATGGCAATCCCGGCAACGATTACAGTGGCATGGTGCCGGCCTTCGTAATCGCTTTCTTTTTTATTTGCGTAAGGATGAAAACATTGGATCCTTAAGGTATCTCCTTCGTCGCGTAGAAAAACCCGGCCAGTTAGCTTACGATTAACTCTTACATAGAAACTATCTAAATCCTGCGGATGATCAAAAACAAGCTCTATTAATTCATTGTTATGAAACGAATTTCGTAGTTGAAGTATCAAACACTTGCTCTTAAGAGCGCACAAATATTCTGGAAATATTATGCTTGGCGAACTACCGACATAGCTCATAGCTATTAGCTCATGGCTCATTGTTGATGGGGGCGGGGCAAGAATTGCGGTTTTGAGGCTGCCGGAAGCATAAGGAGAACTGGCAATGAATATTTTTCTTAAAGTATTAACGGTTAACTGCGGACTAAAAACTTTTGGGGAACCGGTAGGCCCATTGAATACCACTCTGTTTCGTCGAGGAACAGAAACGAAGGGACGACCGGTATTATTTGAATTGTGTGCTGGAAGAGCCGCAAGTCGCTCGCTTAAAAAGCTTAAAAAGCTAGGAAGAATATTGTCCATGGCTCTTGTTTTATCCAAGAAACCCGGAGAAACAAAAATCATTATTACCTTCGCCTCGCTTACTAAAGCAGCCAAATATTCCATCAAGTTCAATACATCTACGGCGTTTTCCAAATTATAATGGTCATTAAAAATATCTAAATCTATACTTGCAATACCATGCGTTAAATGCTCTCTGAAAGTGAAAACACGATCTTTTTTATCAAAACGCGCACCGCCATAATTAGATTCTGTTACTTCTGTTGATAAGAATATCAACCGCATATAACGAAATACCAGGTTAAGTGCAGTAATATAGTTAGCCACTCCAAGGTCACAGCCATTCTTACTACCTCCCATATATTCTATATGTTCAGCCATTTTATCGTCTAATGATGGCGGGTTAGATATTAAAGTACCATTGTCGGGATGATGCCTAAAATCAATATGCGCGAAGTTTTCTGTACCATCGATCAAATTCTCAATATATGATAATAGGGTAAACAGATAGGATCCGTGATGATGGCTGCCTATGTAAATTACTTTACCGACGGCAGCTATTCTTATATAGCGATTATTAGAAACTATCCCTAAAGGCAGTTCATATTTATGGTCATCCGTCATATGGCGTGACTGATCAAGTCTTACCGGATAAACTTCATTTGTGATCGCCATTGGCAAAAAGATACCTTGTTCAGATAGCCACTTACTTGCCTTTCTGGTAACAGGCGAACCCCCTTCGTCCCTCGTCACTCGTCCCAGCGAAGCGGTCGTCCTTCGTCCCTCATTCCTCCTAAGAGCTGATGCGCTTAAGAGCTTATGAGCTTTCTCTATCGGTGGTGTACGCTTTGCGGTTTTGAGGCTGCCGGAAATATCCAGAGGCGATGAAATAGAGCGGTTTTGCTTACCTATATATAATATAGGGCAAACAGCCACGGCTGCAGCTTGTAACAACAATAAACCCCGGGGCGCCCAGTCCTCCACTCCTACTACGCCCTTTGAATATGTACGTATACTCCTTGACGGGCTTCGTAGGACAAGCAGCCACCGATTGAAAAGCGATGAAGAAAATGCTTTGGACCCCACCAGCCACGCCTGCCCTCCGAAGCTCGAAGAGCGTAGGAGGGGAAGAGGTTGAACCAGACAACTCCTCGGGGTAAATAAAAACATAACTCTCTCTATTACTACAACTTTCGCTTTGTAGGTTTTCCCAGGTTCAATAAAATTTTTCGCCAGATATGACTCAAATTTTCCGCTGTCGCGGCTAACGGGGATACGGCAGCCCAAATCCTGCGTAATCACAAAGGCATCATAGCGCTGTCCGCTTTCAGTTATACACTCTCCCCTCAGGCCGGAAGCGTCCCGACTGTTATCAAAATAAGCGAGCCTTTGGAACCAAACCTTAACGCTGTCGCCGATTTTTACGCCTTCTGTGCCAGATTGTTGTATAGCCGATGAACTTGCACCGCTATCGGGTGTTTTCGTAAATTCAGCAGGATTTACGTAGTAATGTGGCCCTTGAAATGAAATAATCTGGCTCAGCAAAATCCCTTGTCTTAACCGGCTTAATAATTGCCCGAATCCTTCCTCTTGAGAAATGAAACCAACAGGAACGGGCCGGTTTGGATTATAGGGATTCAAGACATACATGCTTACGGCGCCATTTACAAGCACGAACGCGAAATCAGCGCTAACCCTGCTCTCAACTAACACTCTGTAATCAAATATGGCTAAACCGGAATATACATCCAAAGGATTAACGCGCCGGCCGACCTTTGTCCTGAATTCTTTTAATCTCGCGAATTGTCGCAATTCTTGATATTGGCTGGCTATCCATTTCTCTAACCTGAGGATATTTCTATCGCTAACGTTACTTAATCCTATTTCTTTTCTTTCTCTTTCCGGAATTTGTCCCGGCACTATGAAACCTCTTTGAATTTGATAGGCTCTTAGGTACGCAAGATCAATAGGGCTTGCGTCAGTATTCTCCGACCCCACGTGAACTTCAATTATTTTTACTGTGCCTGCGCCGTCAGGCCTTTCGAGACGAAATAATTCTGCCCCTTCTTCCGGAATTATGAGTTTTGGTTTACTTGAATCAACAGGAATATTATAAGTGGCTCTTGCCCAGTGATTAACACTTAAGAATCTACTTATTGCCGGGCGCGACATATGGATTATACGCGCAACATCCGTTAAGGTATTACCCGGGTTTGCTCTTAACTCATCTCTATGCGCTTCAAGCAACCTCGCTATTGTCATAATCGCTGAACTTGCCCTGGGCGCGTATTCGAAATCATCAGCCGTCCTCATAACGATATCGGATTGCCTACGAGCGGGATCAACCTGCCAATAACGGTCAAATATATTTTTTATTCGCGCAAGTTTAAGAACCTGGGTTTGACAAAGCGCATGCATCATCGCAGGCATAGCGAGTTCATCTTCGTCAAAGAAATGCTCTTCTCCAGTAAGTTCGCGGCCGTATTTTTCTAAGATACGCGTGTAGCGTAATCTGTCAGCCAATTCTGTAAATACGCGTATTTGATGTATAGGCCTCGCATTTGAAATTTCTATACGCTTTGGTTGATGCACCCCCTCAACGATAAAAACTTTACTTTCGGGATTTGCCTGTAGTCTTAAACAATCTATAGGACCGTCATTAAGCGCCTCTAGGCGCTGAACGTTGCTTATATGTATTGCTTCGGGTGCCATGAATCCCCCAAAAGACTCACGCAGTATTTGAGCGAGCATAGTTTTACCGCTGCCGGTTTTACCGTCTATGCGTATAACGATATTTGACTCGGGAGATTTTCGCAGCTGGCTTGCCATTAGTCGTTTAAGCTCTCTTAAAGCGCTATTGTGCAGCAAGACAGCAGTTAAAGTGGGGTATGCATACGCGTAAGGATAGATTGTAAAAACTTGTCCAAGCCATTTTCTTTCGAATGCGTCATGCCTCATGCGTAAGCCCAATTCTTCTTCTAATTTTTCAATCTCAATCGTTACGCTTGAAAGCTGTGTGTTTAGAAGATTGCCATGGAATAATCTTATGAATTGATCTAGAAGAGCGTCTAATCTTCGCAAATCCCGCAGGGCCAACGGCAGAGGATGAGCATCGGATATGTAACCGTATTGCGCGAATTGTCCTTTACCCGCGAGCGGTGAAGAAACTGCCAACGGCGGGCCCCTGTAATGGATCACGCCTTGAGTCTGCAAGTGCACCTGAATCATACTATCCGGATACAGCGGCATTGACCTGCTTAAATTCAAAGTTTCTGTGGTTGAACTAACCTTACCTGTTTCAAGATAATGCGTACGTAAAGCTACTGCGGACGAAGCTGCAGCCGCCGTTTGAACAGGCCCGCCTTGATTCGTTGTCAGCGAGGCAGGCGAACTGCCAGAACGCAAAGCGCATAGCGCATAGCGCGTGGCGTCAGGTGGGGCGTGTTCTGCGGTTTTGAGGCTGCCGAAAATAGAAATAGGCGATGAAACTCGATATGTAAAAGGCATGCGTTGTGTAACGCGATATTTATAAAGCGTGTAATCGTTTACTCCTGCCGTAACATCAACAGTAACTGCTTTGCTGGCGGCTAACGTCAGATTCTCTAGCGGCAGGGGATCATATCCGTGCTGACGCAACATAATAAAATGCGCGTCATCCCGCAGGCCTTTTATAGGGTCAGATAATACTCGATTTAGCGTATAAAGGAACCTGAGCTGAAGGTGCTGGACGGGTTCAGGGTAATATAGGTATAAAGCGTCGTATTTTGAAAGGTCGGGATGTTTATGGAACGCGTCTCCAAGCATAAGCCGCACGCGGCCAAGCAAATCTTCCATATACTGCGAATCCTCTTGAAGCATCTGGCCGCCAAAATTTGTAGTAACGCCTCTCTTAAGCTGCGTGCGCACTGCATAACCTCTATTAAAAACCTTACGGTCAACCTCCATGAGATCAACTATCGCAACATAAGTAGCCAATAGATACGCGGTTTTACCGTCTCCGCCAATCATGTAAATTTTAGATTCGGGAACAATGCCGGCAAAAGAGACCAATTCGTCTAAGATTTCAAAGGGAGTATGTTGAAACATTCCGTATTTCACGGGACGCAGAGAACTCACTAATATTTCTCCGGCTGCTTCATCATACCTGCCCAAACCTAAACGCAGATAGTACCTGTAATATAAATCTTCTATAAACTGCCTTGTCCTTTCCTGAACATCAAACAGGGCTTGCGATGCGCTTGAAGCCTCTTTTTGCGGCGGCAGTGGTATATCGGCAAAAATATTTCTGTCCGCTCCTTCACGCGTTATCCTCTTATGATGCGCAATAAAGTCGTTTTCTCGTGTAAGTAAAGACGGCAGGTAAGCATAGGTTTGCCCCCATAGGGCAAAGAATATTTCGTCTTGGCCATAGCCAAGCCTCACAGGTATACCCAGCAAATCTGTTCTAATGCTTTGCAAATCCAGTTTTCCTGATACGCGCTTTATCATACCGGTTACTCTTTTTTCAGAAAAAAGCGTTATGAGTAAAGGATAATAAATAATTTCTACATCAAAATTAACGTGATTACCTTCAGCAAAAATAATATCGCGTAGCATGGACAACACAGCCGGCGCTCCTTCATCTTTTGCCAATTCATACAACAAATCATAGAAAGCAACCCTGAATATATTTGCGATAATGCGGGCGGCCAACCCCCTGATGACTCTCTGGCGCACGCTAGCTGTTTCTTCTATCGAAATATCTTCGTATTCACGAAGAAAAATCCCGTGCCAGAAATCTTCGCGAGTAACTCTGTAGAGATTGCATACTGCCCTCCTGTTAAGCGCGAGCGTCAATTCCGCGCCGATATTTTCTAATCTAAAATTTGTGCTTACGACAAATTTTTGCGCTTGAGGGCCAAAGATGCCGGTGAATGAATCGGTTACGCTAGAAGAAACTGCTGGGGAATTTTGAAATGCCTTATTGACTTCTCTGGCTGCCTGCAAAATAACTCCCCAATGGATAAGCATGCTGGCGAAACGAAGAGCTTGTTCTCTTCCCACCTGTTGCGATCTGAGTATATAATCTTCAACTGCTCTTTCATTATCTAAATCCCCTATACTTTGACCAAATTGCGCGCGCATTTGGATTGCAAAATTTCGCAAGGCTTGTGCTTTAGGAAAATCTAAAGTTTCCAATGCAGAAGCCAGTTTCTGCGCACACAAAACAGCCAAAGTAATATGGTTAAGGCGCTCTTTAGTTCCCGGGTAAAGCAATTGAATATTCGCTGCATCTTGGATATAGGTTTGGCCAAATTCTGCTAAAATAGCGTCAATTTCCTCCTGGGAAGGCTTTTTACTTGCGTCACGGCCGATAAGACAGCTTAAAATAATCGAAAGAGGATGAAAGAAAAGACACATCATAATTTCGCTGTCTGCTTCCGCAACCAGCCCGCTTCGCGCGGCAAGATTTGTACTCCTTAAATGCCCCCCGCCTATAGACGAAGTCCCTACTCTTGCTGCAGGATTGACCAATGACATCAGCATATAAGCTGAGAAGTCTGACATTCGCATTCCTACCATAATTGGGGTAACCCATTCGCGTAAATCAATAGCAAGTTGGTTACCATAACTTAAACCTCTACGGGCCACAACAGGGTAGTGTATGGGCGCAAGCAACGCAGCTTGATAATACGGCTTACCAAGATAAAGGAATTGCTCAAGAAGCTCAAGCGGCATCCCTACCGCTTCAATACCATTGTTTTGAACTAACAACTCTTCAATGGCGCCAGGAACAGCCTCGGAAATGTGGGTTATGGTAAAATCGTCATCGCCTGTAGAGATAGACCTGACATGAGTAACAATACCCCCGTCTTGGGGCAACTCTTCTTGTATATGCCTGTCCATGAGATCGAGTGAACGGGCTAATTTCGCATACCCTTGTAAATCTTCTACTGGTTTTCCTAACAACCTGCTAAAACCAGCTATAAAGTCAACTGGAATTTCAACCACCGCAAACTCTGTTGACGAATCTGCTTTCTTGTTCCCAAATATCTCATAGATAGTTAAAGGATTCCTATACCTTAATCCACCGTCTTTCAATGGCTCTTTAGATGCAAACGCGCTAAATGCAAATACGCAAGGTAAACTGTCGGTATCAACCATGAGGACTTTGCGGCCTTGAAGATAAAGCTGGATAAAGTTACGGTTGCCGCCCTCGCTGGGATAAAGCGTGTCTTCTACCCACAAACGCACTTGCTCTTTTAGTTCAGAAGTATTGTGAGCGGCTATTTTAACAAGTGCCTCTTTATACTTTTTCCTGTCTTCCGGCCCAATGTAAATTACACCCTTGTGCAATCCTCTCTCTTTAGCCACCCCAGATAAAGAACGCACGATATCCTGATTTTGACGTGCCACTTCCTGCTCTAAGGTATCATCAAAAACATAGATTTGAACGTTAGTGTGGGCAAACATAACCAAGTTATCAATGTAACGGCTCAATCCTCGTTGAAGCGTCTGGGGATCGTTAAAGGTAAGCATTGCCAAATCTAAAATACCTTCGTCAATGGTGTTAATCGTTAAATTAGTGCCAATCCTTGCATCCCAAATCCACTGGGCGAGGCCACGCCTTGCTTGCGCGACGGTATTTTCTCTGATATCTTCAGGCTTTAGATTCTTTGCGCGAATAACGCCTGGCTTGTGATTCATAATTTTAAGTGTTTCTCCTTGCACGGCAGCGCGAAGAACTCCTAAGGTCGTGCCTGCTGCATAATTAAGAAGATTAACCAGTCTGATTAAAGCCTGTTTTTCGGCATCATTAGCTGGCGTAAACATATGCTCATCTTCAAATCCAAGCAGAACAGAGGCTAAACGGCTATTTGCTTGTGACAGATTTAAAAAGGCATGTGTAGAGGCCGCATCGTTCAAAGAAGATTCGTTCAATAAAACATGGATACCATTAACTCTTTGAATGGCGTAGTCTAACTCATCTTCGATAACGCAACCCTTCCCCATTAACTGGCTGGCCTCACTAACGCCTTGCAGTTGTGGGTTTTTACTAATAAAATCGTGGGGACTGTAACCTCTGCCGTGATTCGGCGAAGAAGCTCCTCCTTTCTCTGCAATCTGTTCTCTAAGCTTCTCTGCTCGTCTGGCCAATTTTGCATCAGGTGTATGCGCTAATAAGTTGTATGCTAAAGCTAAAAGCTGTCTGGCGTTAGCTAAATCACCTGCTTCAAGGGCAGCGTTTGCTTCGTGCACAGCTCGTTTAGGGGTATTGGGAAGATGCTGTTTTCCGTTGCCATTTTGTTGATGATTTTCCGGCATGGCTGAATACGCAGTTTTTATTGCCTCAGCGAGCTGCCGTTGAAGCCTCATCGCCTCGTAACCCAGCCGCTTGGCCCTGTCTCCGCTTGCGAGTACTTCTGAATTTCTTAAAAACCCTATTACGCGCTCAATGCGCCGCGCTTGGATTGATGTGTGCACTGGAGGCTTAAAGGTACCGGTTTTTATTTGCTCGAGGGCACGGCCAGCTACCTGAATATTTTTCTCATCAATTGCCTCATAATGTGTCAGGAGCCAATAACTTCTGACTCTTTCGCAGCCCGCAGGCATATTCTGATAAAGAAAGTTTCGTAATGCTTGCGCTGTTGAAATTTCGCGAAAATTCTCATCGTTACCTGCTCTAGCGAGTTCTTCACGAAACTCGCCATACAAAATCTCGGCTTCATCGTTATATTCTTTGATACTTAGAATAGCAGAACTTGCCATGGCTGACCTATCCACAGCCGGTGCGCGCTTTGTGGTTTCGAGGGAACCGAAATTATCAATAGAAGAAGATGCAAGATACTGTAGTGTTGCTTGCGTGGTTTTAAAGACATGAACTGGTTTTAGGGAATTTAGCGGATTCCATGCTCGGTCAACAACACCGTCAAAATATACTCGGCTAGTCTTTGGGCTTAACTGCGTAAATCCTAAAACCTCCAACAAATCATCATGGCTTACAGCATAGCCTTCTCGCACAAAATGTTCAATCAGGTCAAGAGGAAATACCAGCTCAAAACACCTGTTTCCAAAAGCATCGCATATCCCTCTTACTGCCTGCTCTATGCAGCCGCCTTCATCAAAAATAGCATAGAAGTAATGCCCGCAGATAACAATTGTATCGACTTGTTGTATAACATCCCTAAAAAGATATCTGGCGTAGGTACGCATTTCTTTATGGCTTACAGAGGCTGTGACATCAAAAGCGTGTTTAAGGAGGCCGGCCCATTGCAACGCAGTTCTTCCCTGCACTTCAAGAACCTTTTTTTGCGTTTTATTTTCAACAAACCCATGCACATTCAGCCAGGCGACTGACCTGGCCCCATTAAACCATAAACTGGCAAAAGGCGATGAAATCTCCCTGCTTTGCTTACCTATATATAATAATGGGTGCGAGCTTGTGCGAGCCTTCCGGACAAAGTCGAAGGGCTGCGGCAGGCGGCGCATAATTCTTCCGCCGTAAGCCACGGAAGAAGGGCTGCATGAAGAATCTATAATCCCTTTAAATACTTTTGAAGAGATATCCGGAAGCCTTGACATAAATAAAAGCCAAAGCTTAAAATCTATTACTGACCTATAAGAAACTCTTAGCAATTCATCCGGTACTCCGGGAACTATTTCAAGAGCCGAGTTTAATTCCGAGCCCCCAAAACCTTTGTCCACGATTCTTTTCTGGAAAAATGCAAGCATTTCCGTATCGTCGTTTCTTTGATAAATATTAGCTGCTTCTTTTCTATACTGGGACCATTCCAAAACCGGTATATGAGATTCCATGCGGCAGCTTTGTACGATCTCGTATAATTGGCGGGCCCTGTTAAGAACGTTATAATCCGTGTGTAAAGCGAAACTTAATTTCAATCCCTGGCCCCTTAAGCGGCTTAGGCCGAATCCGATAAAACTTGTGATGATTCTGTTTTCATCAAGGACGCTCACGGCAAGCGGTAAACATTGTATCGTGGTTTCAAGGCCATCTTTGCTTTCTTGTGTCGGGAAGTAACTAAAATGTACTCCGTTATAGCTCGAGCGTGCCTGATTAGCCGAGTCAAGAGAAACTTGCGTAGCTTCTTGCGCTCTTTCACCAGATAAAGCAGAAAGAATAGCTTGAGCAAAGGGGTGGTTTTCGATTGGTATGTACACCGGATAATCTTTCGAAAAATGGTTAAGCGCGGTAGGATCTATCACAAATCCGCTTTTCGTTACTACGAGGCCGTGCCTGATAGCAGAAAGCTTCGCATCTACTATCCGTGCCGCCGGCCTTGCCGTTATCGGGTCGAGCGGTTGCCGATAAAGGATACGGTTTAATATCAGATTTATATTCGAGGCGGCCAGGCTTTCCTGCGAAGCATATTCGCTAACTAAGTCTGCAACCAAGCCGCACTCTGACCACTTTCTTCCAGCAAAAGCATTGGGGGCAAACAAGAGTAAATGACTAGATGACCAGGCATAAGTAGCGTTTCCGATAAGCCATTCAATTCCGTAAGCGGAAATTTGCCGCCTGATTTGGGCTTCTAGATACTTAAGTTTCGGCAGGTCTTTTATGGTTAAGGATTTATCTAGCAAGGGTGAAGAAGCTTCCTGCGGTTCAACAGAAGCCGAAGACGAAGAGGCGGTAGTTATGCTATTTCTAGCGGATAAAATTGCTTCTATCTGTCTGGTGAGAGCATTTACTTCTTCTCGGGCAGCGTCCAAGCGATAAAGCGGGCCAGTTAGATATGAAGTTATACCGCTTAACGCGTAAACAATAGTTTGCGCGGGAGCCAATATGGGATTAATCGTTGGAAAATATTTAGTTAACATCGCTTGAATGTGCGTTCGTGCAGCAGCAACAAGTCTTGGAATTTCTTTAATTTCCTCTAAAGCGGTGTCGCTTATTTCCGCAAAATCAGTTGGGCCAGGATGCAAAAATAAATCCAGGGCCTTGGCAATTGTTTCGCGCTGCTCGCTGCGCAACCCCGGCTCAAGAAGCGAAAGATAAATATCATCACCTAAAGCATCAAGGATTATCTGCCGCTCAGAATGTTCGCCTATTGCGCTAAGCATGTGTAACGACGTTTTTCCTTGACGCACAAAATTCTTTAACGTCGCCCTAGTCTCAGGATACGTATCTTGGGCTAATCCGGACGATTGTAGTGCATCCGGTAATGACCGGAAATACTGTAAGCGGGCAATTTGCGAGGTAATTTCAAAAGCAGGGTTAGGAACGCGCTCTTTAGGATTGAAAAGGTCAGAAATCTGTAACGGCAAAGGCATAGCGGCTTGGAAAAACCTGATGCGTAAGTGCGGTGAGCCGCGCACAAAGTTGTTACTTCGCGCAAACTCAAGCCACACTTGATTAAACACTGTTTCGCGGCAGCTTGGAGGCTGGCCGGCGAGGCGCGCTTGTTTATAAGCTTCTCTAAACCGTATCATAAAGTCACCGAGCAAGGCAACCTCATGCATGCGTATACGCGCCTTTACCAGCGCGCCATTAATATTTGCTAAAGCTTTATCAAACGCTCCTCTATCTTCAGGCAAATTTTCTAATTCTCTTGCTACCCAACCAAAAAGCCCGGCTAAACCCCAGAACTCAGGTTCGCGGTTAACATCTTTACGCTGGCTTAACCCTAAGGCATGCGTTCGTGCCGCTTCCCACTTTGATTCAGCCAAAAGAGTTGTTATTCGATTTATTCTACCGACAATATCCTTGTTCTGTGCCGTTACCTCCTCGCGGACAATTCTTTGATTGCCTTGCTCAATACCCTCAATTATCGCTGAGCATTCATCACTCCGGCGTTCAAATAATCCTTTTGCCATATTTAAAAATTCATCTGTATGCCGAATTAAACGTAAAAATACCCCTAAGTCGCTCATTTTTAATCCGGCCTTGAGTAACCCTAAGGTTAAATGCAAGGCATACTGTGCAAAAACTTTCTCTACAATCCAAAGCGGATGCAGCCTCTTGATAATTGCCTCTATTTTTTTGAGGTATTGCGTGAATTCTTCAAAGGTAAGCGTGCGCCAACCGCCATCAAGTATATGGCGTAGCTTCGTTTGTATTTCGCCAATATTCTGTAAATAATCGCCTAAATACTCTATCTCATCTAATTCTGAGTCAATTGCATGGTCAATAGCCTGCGTTGCCTGCCAACGTAATTCGTGGGTAGTGATACTATAGCTTTTGACTGCAACTTTTAGCGCGCCGCCAGCTGCCGAATAGCTCCTAAACCTTCCTTGCCTTAATCGATACCCGTCTGCTGCCGGTTTCCAGAAGCGCTCGCGCGGTGCTTGTGCATGCCTCGACTGATGAAGAATTTCAAGCTCCTTTCCTAAACAAGAAACGATAGCCGCAACTAATTTTGTGTTCGCTGCTACTTTTTTATTTTCTTCCAATAACTGCGCAGCATCGCTAATATATGTACGGCTGGCCTGGCGATAATTTTTGCTGCCGGTAACTTTATTAATATCGTACTGCGGATCCTTCACTTCCGCTGCAAGACGCCTCAAATATTGCCCAATATGGCTCAAGCCCCAGTCAACGTGCCCAAACTCCTCTGCCTCATCCGGCGCTAGCTCTTCCCATTTGGCTTTTTCCCGCAAGTCAGCCTGCCTATTAGTCAAATTAATCAGTGCCATATTTAAAAACATCAGCTCTAAAATATAATACTTGCAAAGCACTTCATCGTCGAGCTGAACATCTTCATCTCCGATATGAAAACGCACATGTACAACCCCCAAACTTTCTAAATCTACATTACTTTGTTTAGCCCAGCGCCGTAAAGTTAAAGCTTGTATTCCAAGATGCGCAGCAACTTCTATATCCGGAACCACTCCTCCAAAGCGCATTGTAATTGCTTTAATTTGTTTCAGGCGGCCTTCATTATTTACGCGCCGGCCTTCGCGCGGCGTATCCCAGACGAAATCAAAAGAATCACCTGTGGGGAACTTGTCATCCGCAACAGGCGAAGAGGTTTGGGATCGCTCTTCCTCACCTACCCAGGCATTTTCAGGAATGTCGGCAATTTTATGTTCAAGCCTAACCGAAGTGATTCTTTCCGTTTGGGACTCGGTAGTGGCGTACCAAGTGCCATCGGAGTTACGTTTGAAAACTAACATGAGCTGACGTTTGTAGAAGGCAATTCTGATGCGTGCGTCAGTGATGCCTAGATGGTAGGCGTAAGGGCCACGATATTTTAACCGATCCCAGATGGCGATAAAAAATTCTCTTAAATCAAAATGTGGCTTTTCTCCGGGGTTTGTTTTCCAGGCATGCCTTGTCTGCCAAAGAATATCCTCAATAGACACTCCGGAAGCCAGATGAAAAGCCTGTACTGCGCTGTCGTTCGCAGGATTATGCTGGTTCTCATATTTGGCTTCTTCTGCCAGACTGGAGGACACTTTCTCCGAGGCAGGCGAAGAGGTTATGCCGCTACTTTTTCCAGAAGTAAAAATTTTCTCAATATCGATTTGGCGAGAAAATAATATTATTTCCCTGCTTATATCAAAGAATAAACCAGGCGCGCGGGACACACTTTCCTCGTTCCAAACGCGCAAAGGTATATACACATGCAGTATCCCCTCTCCGTCCACTACTCCTGTTTCAAGCTTTACTCTAAACTTCTTTCCTGCAGTGCCCGTAAGCTGCCTTGCGTCATCAACGTCAACGACAGTAACGTTAACCATCACATTTAAAATATGCGCATCAATCGTTACTCTTAACTTTGAGCTAGACCAAGCTGACTTAAGGATTTGCAAAATTTCTCTGTTTTCCGGAGTCAACGGGGCTGATGGGCGCTGTATAAATGCCTGGAGCTGGCCGGCTAAAAATTCCATAGGTTTAATATCTGAAATTATTGCTGGCGGAATACCGAAAACTGGCTCTCTTGCAAGATTCTGTTCTTCGTTGACAGTAATAATTCCGGCAGAATAGTCATCAAGACCGAAAGTTGTATCAATATCAATTTCGAAAGCCAAAAGCCTAAGTTCTTCGGTAATACGGCTCGTTTCTTTTTGATATCTTGGGCTATCGATGAGATTTTCTCGTCTTAATCCCTCAAGAATTATGCGCTGCATAAGAAGGCCTTGATAATGCTGTTCTAATCTTTTTCCTCTAAGGCTGGCGCCTTGATTAAGCGTTACAACTGCTGTATGGCCAAAAGCGGGATAAGCAACAGCAATGTCGTTAAATGCTTTTCTTGAAATTATGGTTCTCTCACCTCTACGGGTAGCGCTGGTTCGCCTAACATCTGCATTTTGAAGAGAATCTTTTCTTACCGTTAAATTACCAAGTTCGTCATTTGCCGCAGAATAAGCTTCTCCGCTTTCCATGATGGCGGTTCCAGGCAGTTTTAACACCATGTATAACTCAGAAGCAACCGTAATCGGTCTTTTAATAATCAATTCGGCAGTCTTCTCTCCTCTATCGATTGCGTGCCTGCTGATTTGTAAGATTTTTCTTCTTGCATCGGTGAAGGCAGCTGCGACAGCGGAAAGCTTCTGCTGCGTGCGTTCGTCTGAAGGCCTTTCTCTACGATGCCCATCGACAAAAGCAGAAAATAAATTAGCTCCATCCCTATTGCTTATAATTACATATTGGCCGCCTCCGGAATTCATTGCTTTCCATAAAACATCCCGCTCAAGCTTGCCAAATTCTTTTAGCGGCGAAGAAGCGCCTAGAAAGCTACGGCTATTTACATTTTCTCGGCGCGTGGGCGATGAGCCTTGCTCGTTTAGCCTAGCACGAAAGTCATCAAGCGTGCGGCGCAATAATTCGGGATACTGCGAATAATCAAGCTGCTTGTTTTGTGTTTCTGCGTAAACATCGGAAAACTTAATTGAGGCAGTGCGGCTGTCCACCACCGGAAGCATTCTTGCCGCATTTTGCATGTTGGTAAGGACTGCTAGCGGGCGATTTTGCATATACCACCGGACCGAATTAAGCCAATATTCGTTGGGCGATTGAACATCGCGCGGCTGACGGCCTTCTTCATGATATATATACGCGTAGAAGCGCGCGGATAAATCTTCCAAGCACTCCTGCAGCTTCATCTGGTCGAACGGTTCAAATAAATAGCCATTCCCGTAGTCGTCGGCTTCCTTATATTGATAAAACCATTTGAGCCAGGCTGCTAATTTTTCTCTCCAGCCTCGCATAGGCCTTGCGTTGAATGGCCCGGGACTGTGATGCAGTATATTAGTAATGTGCTGAATCGGCCCGCCGGTATAACTTGAAACAAGCAAGTTATAACAAATCATGTGCTTCATGTCTGCCATGCCGGCAGCTTCTAACGGCGGTATGGAAGTCTGTAAACACGCTTTTGCGCCTGGAATAATATAGGCTGAATCCTCCGGCGTCCAGGTAAAATAAACAAATTTTCCTCTCAATCTTTCATCTCGCGAAAACCCTCTTAATTCCTGCTGCCAAATTTGGCCTAACTCGTCATCCTCATGGGCAGTGCCGGCTGCGATAAAATTTAAACCTAATGCGCCTTCCTGCGGCTCGCCGGTAATATAGTAAATACCTTTTAGGCCATCTCTTCCCTGCATGCCCGTAAAAAATAAGTTATCTTTATAATCCGCGATACGCCTGGCCTCTACGATAGTAGGCCTTCCGGAAATAAGCTCAACTCCGGATTTACCTTTAATGTAGCCAATCATCCGCGCTTCTGCCAGCGCTTTTGCACTCCAAATTTCTTCTAAACCAAGCACCCGGCCCTCTCTTTGCCGCTGCTGGGGCAACATCCAGAAATACGGCCAAATAGAATCTTCTATGGTGAAATATTTGTGCGCAAATTCCGGGAAAGTTTCCCGCATAACCCGAAGATGTTCTAAACTCACCGTTCCCACGCGCACCGCTTTATTGCTTAAAGCATAAAATGGGTCATACACTCTAAAAGTCCTTCCATCAATAATACGCTCGGTAATAAAATCTCCCGATAAAGAATAACCCAGAATAGATTCTATATGCCACGGTAAAATATAAGGATTAGCTTGTGGTTGGGCAGCGTGGTTAAAGCCCAATATTGCCTTTTTTGCTTGCATAAAACGCGGATTTTGGGATACGGCCGGATGGCAAAACAAATCCGGTATGGTCGCGATTGCCGGATAGCCTTCATGAAAACGCAGTATTTGGGGAGTTATATCTAATTTTTCTAATGCTGCAAGCGCTGCTCTTCCAAAATATGCTGCCTGTTTAAAGCGCTCCTTAGAATTAGGCTTGGCGGGGTATAAAGCGCCAGAAACATCATCAGTCAAATCTACTAATAATATATGGACATCTGGCCTGGGAGCGTCAATCTTTAAAGCCAATTTTAAAAGCGTAACTTTGGTTTTTATCTGCTGGCCCTCAAGCGTAAATTCTACTTCCGCCTCTTTTACTTTTTCCCAGCGTTCAAGTGAGTCTTCATAACCATTAAGTAAAATCGAATAATCCAATCCAACACCCTTCCTCACCTTTTGTTGCCCATCCGCCATAAATTGCTGCGCTCCTGTGCGGTAACGTGGTAAGGCAAAATATAAATTGGCGCCTGAGTAACGTGAAGCACGCAGGAAACCACCGTTAAGTATTCCAAGGCCGCCGCTCATTGCGCCGCTAAGAACATCACTAAGCAGCATTGCCTCCATTATAAAAGTGATTACGTTTATACCCTCTAATTCCTGCACTTTCGGATAATCTATTTTTTCCAGCGGGATACTCTGCGGGGTAATCTTTTCGATAAATTCGAAATGCCGGTGCGCAACGGCAAATGAAAATTGTCCGCTTGTATCAGCAACAATAAAATCTAAATCAAGGAAATCTCTATAACGCAAAGGTTCAATATGCCACCGGTAAGAAATAGTTTGCGGGGACTCTTCTTTTTCTGCCATATCAAAAGACAGGATCTTTTCTACCTTTTCGCCAGCCCGTAAGCGCAGGTAAAGCCTCCCCTTAAACCACTCGACTTTAGTATGCGTAAGCCTCACCTCAAAAGGATCGTATTGAGTGAGAGCCACTTTTCCTTCATCGCCGGCATGGAATTTTAAATCCCGTAGGGCATCGCCAATATCACTGTTATAAGGAGAAACATTGCGAGGTAACAATAGCGGCTGTAAATGCGCAAACATCGATAATCCTTCTTGAATAATCCATTGCCGTTCTCCGGGTTTCAATACCCCCTCGCCTAAAATTTCCGCTAAATCCTGTCTTTGCAGAATCCATATTAACCCCTTATGCAAGCCAACTTCTCCGGGGACAAGCATTAATTTGAGCACCGCGTCAAAAAAAGCGCGACCGTTATATGCACCATTTCCTGAGTCAGAAAATATACCTGCCCGGCTATTTTGGGAAATAAAATTATCTGCCCAAACAAAACCTTCTTGATTATATCTTCTTAAGCCTTCTTCAAAGAAATGCTGCAGCGAATAGCGCGGGTGGCTGTCTTGTTGCAAGGGGCTTGAAGATACTGGAGGCACTCTCGTGCCGACGTCCTGAGCGACTGGAAGGAGTCGAAGGGCCGGTGGCGCTCTGCTCTTGCGCGTTGCTTCAGCAAGAGAATCAGGGATTACCATTCTATCCTTACCAAGCAATCTCGCGGTAAATCTATCCCGAGCATATTGGCGCAATCTTTCTAAAATTACCTCCTGTGGAATAACGCTTGAGACTTTCAGCGTGGTTTCGATGTCGGAAGCAGGAGACGATATCACGGAGAAAACCCTCTTTTCTTGAAGGTCTGCGGCGTTGATGACTCCTAGCCGGATCAATTGTTTCGTTAAATCTTCCACGTTCAAAAACTGGATTCCTGTCATACCTAATGCTTGCGCGGCCTTTACATTTTCCCAAACGTCGTCTATAAAAATTGCCTCGCTGGCTGCGACTTCTAACCTTTCTAAAGCATATCTATATATACGCGGGTCGGGCTTAACCATCTTTAGTACGCAGGAAGCAAAAAATCCGTCTAACCTGTTAATATCCAGGCCTCCAAGCGTAAGCCAATCTCTTACATATTTATAGCGTATAGTCCCTATATTTGAGAGAATCGCTACTTTGAGATCTTGTAATTTTAAAGCAGTAAGCAGTGCCGCCATTTTTCGGTTTATTTCAAATCCGGAATTAAAAACTCTAATAAACGTTTCTTCATCAATATCACCTAACTGCAAATCCTGGCGCATCATCCTGATAAACTCCGCATCATCGATAACGCCTAAATCGGACAATTTCCGCGCTCCGGAAACGAACCATTTTTCTTCAATCGCCTGCGCGCTTAATTTGCTATACCGCGCCAAGCTTTGCGCAACCAAAGCATAGTTGACATTAACTATGACACCTCCAAGGTCCGGGATAACCGCTTTTATCGCGGGGGATGAAGTTGACCTTGCGGCCTCAATCCTTGCCTTTGTTATTTTCCCGGCACTCTCCTTTTTACTTTTTTGTTCCTTACCTCTATCTCTTGCGGGAGAAGAAACAACGCCGGAGGCGCTTTGAGCCGGCGAAATAGTTATTTCGGGATTACCCAATCTTGTTAGAATCTCTTGGGCGCTAACTTGTTCTTTGCGATATTGTCTGGCTAATGTCTGGAAATCACTCCGCAAATTGGCTGCGTTTCTATTTTGCGCGCCTGCATCTTGCGCAAGCCGCTCTACTGCCTGCCTGACTATGCCGCTATCTTGCGCGCTTAAGCCAAAAAGGCCGGTTATAATTTCCGTAACGTCCCTGATTTGAAACTGTCTGCTTCTCTCTATCTGTTCCTGCGTTATCCTCTCTAATCTTTCTTGTGAGCGGACGGCTCTGGCTTCCTGTTTAATTTCTAAATTCTTAGCAGGAGCAAGCTCGGCAGGCGTAGCGTCAAAGGCTTCCCTGCGCGCTTCTTTCCATAATGACTGCACCTCTATTTCTTCACCGATTTCGGGTGTTTCGATATTACCTTGATACTGCAAGCCTGTTGATAAACTCCAGAGAAGCCCATCCTTTTCCTCTTGTTCTGCGTGAACCAAGTACGTGCTTACCGGGTTGATAGTGCTTATCATGGTTCGTAATTCCCCGGCGTCCGCATGCCCTGAAAAAGAGAATTCATAAACATCGGCATTCATCACAATCTTGTCTTCATCGGTAACGACAGAATCGCCTCTGCGCGCGCCGCCCACAAATGTTCTAACCTGCCTTCCGACTGTTCCGCGAGCCTGATAATTACTCAGGCCTATGGCGTTTCTTGGGTCAGAAGCGATTTGCTTCATGAGCCTGTATGAGCGCGTTCCCGGGACAAGCATGCCGGAAGTAGCGATGATCACGCATCTAGCATTTCTTAATATATTCTCTCTATCTTGCGCCACCAATTTTTGAATTTTACTATTTCTGATGAATGATCCAAGCCGGTCTATCGTATCCTGCGGCATCCACCTAATATTACTTCTATCAACAGCCAGCATTTTATTGGCAAGAGGGCCGTCAAGATAAACGGTAAATTCAGAGTTGAAATTACCTGCCTTGAAATGATGACCGAAGATAAAGCTGAGCTCTGAAACGCGTGTGGCGATTGAAGGAATTAGCAGTATCCCTCCTCTTGCCATAACTTCATTGACTCTTACCGCCAGCTCCTCTTCTCGCTCCTGGCGTGTAGCAGGATGGGACCTGCTCCCATAGGTTGCTTCGCTAAAAAGCGTATCAATGGAGACATCAGGTATATGTATACGCCTCGCGGTCCGGGTTATCTCCCAGGAAAGATCGCCTGTATACATGACATTACAGTAGGGTGTGACCATGATGATTGTGTCGGCTTCAGTCAGATGCCCTGCAGGCTGAAAAATTACTTTCAAATCTTGCGCGAACTGATAATATTTATTCCTCTCTACGGTCCTCCTGTTATTTAACGTATCTCTAATCAGCCTTCTAATCTTGCTCTCATTTTTCCGGTAACTCCCCAATTTCATGCGGCTGACTATTGCCATGTGGTCTTTTAACATCAATTTGATTTTTTGCGTGGTGTCGGAATTACTGAAAATAGGCACATTGCCAAAAAGCCAAATCACTTCCGGTAAACACCCTATATGGTCAAGGTGCGCGTGGCTTATGAGCACGAAATCAACGCCTTCATCTATTAACTCAAACCGTGGGCTAAAGTTCTGATTTCCTACACCCTGGCCGGCGTCAAGCAAGAATCTCGTAGTGCCGACTTTTACATAGAAACAACTTGCTCCCGGGCCATTAATACCGCCCAGAGGTACCACGTGTACTCCTGCTATATTTGTGCGCTCCGCGTTAAAAAGTTTAAGCGGTGATGAGCCTGCAAAAGAGATGTTTTGTGCATTGAAAGACATGGTTGGGCTAGACACGCTTTTGTCCCCCCAAACAACAACGTTCTCATTTATTACTAGTTCAAGTTCGCCTTCTTCTAATCCCAGATCCTCATCTGTCTCCCTATTACATATATAACTATCTACCTGATGTAATCCGGAAGTTTTAAACAAATCTTCATACTGCCGCGTTGCCATCGTTGTACCGCCTTCATCAATACTACGGAATAAAGTAACCAGACGCCCGCCTTTTTTAAGAAAACTAACGGATTCCTGGATTATGTGCATACGAACATGCCAATCATAATAGCAAAGCACATTACCGAAAATTACAATATCAAATGTCTCTACCCGGCCTTGTTCATCTCTAAGGCGATCGCTTAAGCCTAAAATATCTGAATGAACCATGCGTATAGTACGCCCGCTATTCCGATAAGATCCCAACCGTTCCTCTGCCCAAACAAGCATACCTTGCGATATATCTACCCCAACAACTTCATTTGCCCCATACTCTAAAGCAAACCCCGACACAAGACCGTTACCTATCGCTAAATCTAAAACCTTTGCGCCTTTTACACAATCAAGGCAAGGAGTATGACTAAAAACCATTTTCGCCGCTTGCCTCATTTTCGTTGTCTCTAAAAAATATGTTATTCTACTGTTATGCGCATCATCGTAAAGTGTTTTCAACGCAATAGCTTTTTTCGCATATGCACCAAGTTGATTTCTACCTTCTGCTTCCGGAGGCAAGCTAGGCCCGGCGATAGATAAACCGGCTGCGGAGCGTCCCAGTAAGGGGGCTGCGGAGCGTTTTGAGTGAGTTGAAACGAATCGAAGGGCTGCGGCAGGCCCGCTTTGACTTGGGCTAAGCGAGGCCCCCTCACTATCACGTGCCAGCTCAAATATCCATCTTTCCGATAAATTCATAGGTTTCGCCAATGATTCTTTATTTCCCGGAGAAGAAACACGCCATCCGTAATCAGACGCGTTTTTCAAAATGGAAGCGCTTACACTTGGGGTAAAAAATAATAATGGCTGGATTGGTGAAGAAACAACCCTGTGAGGAAATCTGATAATTTGTGCATAGCGTATAGTGCTTAGTGCTGGCGGTCCGCGTGTTTTTTGCGTAAGATGTTCGTATGGATTCCTAATCATCAGCGGAGAAGAAATATTTTGGAATAGAACATCTGGCGGCAGCAACAATTTAGTATTGACTGTGGTAACTTTATCAAAAGAGCCTTGTACGTTAAACGCCGCCAGTGCACGTGAAGATGCCGCGGAAGGCGAAGAGCCTTCTTCTCCACTACCGAAATTAAAATACTCACGCGCATCAACATAAGAAGACCATCCTATATCTTTCGCGGGAGAAGAAGAGGTGCCTTTAATTTCTGCTATAACCGCAATAGCTTCCCTTGGAGTTTGAATTCTAACGATTCTATTCTTTCTTGTTATATACCTATGTTCTGCAAAATTGGCACTGCCTGCCAGGATAAGCGTTCCTTCTTTGGTGCTTTGCAGAATATTACGCCAGGCGCGTAATCTCCCGCTGTCAAAACCATCTTGGGAATAATGGTGTCTAGGTGAAAGATGCATGTCCACGTTAGTAAATACGATAATATCCGGCTTTTCTCCAAAAGGAAGAGGGCTTTTCAGTATATCATGTAAAATAAACTCTTCTTTTCCGAGAACAAGATTCTTAGGCCTGAATATGTCGGTCCCGACATAACGAAGGCCGGGATATATCCCTTTTGCATCGGGTATATATAGGTGTGCGCTGCGTCCGGTTGAGCAGCCTATTTCAACAATAAAGGGGGCTTTTCGCAGGAATAAAACCACGTCTCTTGCTATTTTCAAAACATTTAAAATAAACTCGCTAACATCCTGCTTGTATTCACTATATATCTGTTGGGCAGCATTTTCCGACATACCGCGAAGCCCGGTATTTTCTATTTGCGCGGTGCTGCCTCTTTCCACATCAGAAGTAAATATTCCGAATAATTCCATAAATTCCTGTATCTTGTATTTCAAAACCCAACTTATCTGGTCACTTTCTGAAAGGTTACTTAAATCTTGAGGCAAAAGTTGCCGCACTAATAAATCAAGGCGCGGTAAGACTTTAAAACCTTGCTGCTTGCGCCATTGGAACAATACTAATATCCTGCCGGCCAAATGCTGGTCACTTTGGCGCATAAGATGCTCCCAGATAGAAGGATAACCAGTAGCTATCCTATTTTCAGTTTCAACGTATACAGCTAGAGGAGCGGACATCTGTTCCAGAAAATGCCGGTTTAGCATAGCTGCCGGCGAACTTCCTTCTCTTGCGTTAATCACAAAAGATCCTTTCGCATTACCCTCAATCGCATGCAAAAGATCGCTGGCAAATATTTCTGCGGCTTCTGTAGCGACTGCAGGAGCTAAATAATCAGGGGAAGTAAAAATCATTACAAGTTTGCACTGGCTTGCTATCTTTACGATGCAGTTTAGTAATGCGCTAAGCGCATCTGCGCGGTCAAGGTTTTTAGCTACTATATCTAAATCCACGCTCGCTATTCCTCCTTCTATCGATTGTCTAAAGTCAAATACGGAACCGCTCCAGTCGAAGCTCATGTCGCCCCAGTCAAAAGAAGGCCTATCCGTATCCCTCAAGAATACAAATCGCATTTGGGGAAATAAACTTTTTAACGCGGTTACATAATTTGTCCTGGTAACCGCTTGCCGGTTAGTCGCTTGAGCCGCATGATATTGGGTGCTTAGGCATCTAAGATGCGCACTCGTATCCTCATCCGGTGACGGCAGAACAACCTGTAATTTCCCGTTATCCGGATGATGAAGCTGGTCTATGTGGGCAAAAGTTTCTTTGCCGCTTAATAAACCCTCCTTAAAAGACAACAAGGTAAAGAAGTAAGCGCCGTTGTGGTGTGTGCCGAGATAAATAACCTTATCCGCGATTTTTATCTTTACATATTTGAAATTGGAGATTTCCACGCTTCTACCATCTATATTTAAATGATAAACCTGGTTGGCAATATTCCAGGGATTTAAATTTGGTGTCAAAGCAATGCCATACTCTAAATTTTTTATCAATATTTGTGTGCTTCCGACTATCGGGCTGCTTCCATAATCACGATCCGTAGCCCGAATTGCCTCGATTATTTCGCTAGCACCCAAACGAACTTCCCGTTCGGGAATAATGTTATCTATAACAATCCTCGTCCCCGCGTGTTTAAAATCAGAATGAATGAGGCTTCTTGTTCCATCCGACAATTGCCTGAAAATATACGCCGTTTCACCCCGGCGTTTAGATCCAATAGATATCGCAAGGCCGTAATCTTTTGCCGTGGCTAAAACTTTAACTACCCCCTGGCCACGTCTTCCCGCATATCGGCCAAGATTATTACCGCGTTTAGTAGTTAATTGTCTTAAAACTATTCCTCCTAAAGCTGCACTTAAATGTAGTCCTTCTAAATGCGGCCATTTTTGAAAAATATAAGCCGGCACACCTATACCGTTATCCGATAATTCTGCTCTAAATACGTGTCTATCTTTATTGCCCAGAAGAATAAACCTTACCATTGCTTTATCCTTTGCGAGTTGGCCTTCATCAACCGCCTCAAAAGCAGCATCAACAGAGTTAGGAATTAAGTCGCCGAGTAAGATATCGACCGCGGGATATACTAAAGCACTCGGGAATTCGCCTTCCATCTCCGTTCCAATGCTTCCGCTAATAGCATTCGATACTTCCTCTATTGGAACCGAATCAGGCCGCGGCCAAATATAATTAGCAGCAATTTTTTTCTGGAAAGTAATATCAACTATTTTTTCCCAATTATTATCAGCAGGCACAGATGAGGAAGCGTGTAACATAAAATTACCTGCTAAATCAGTAAGGTGGCTATTCCTTACAGCAAGCGCGCGAGAATGTGAATCTAGCGGCGACGACCCTCTTTTTAATCCCTCTACATCCGTGTTTCCTCCATCTGCGATCATCCTTGTCCTGCGAAGCCTTGGCGTAGTAGGATGCGTTCCTCTCAATCCGTGTGTATCCGTATTCCCAGCAATGGAAGCGCTTACACTTGGAGTAAAAAATAATACTGACCGGAATGGATTTAAAACGCTTATGGCAGGTGAACCGGCTTGCGCGGATGAATGAGAAAAATCATTTAATCGCGCGAGTATATCATCCGCTTTAACAATCAACTCATCTAAGTGTTCTATATAATGGCCATCCCGCACTATCTCGGTACGCGCTAAATAACCCTTAAGTTCGCAGACTTTTTGTCTCACTTCCGTCACAAGCAGCGGCACCTCACGAAACTTTTTTCTTTCGAGCGCGAGCTTTGCCGCATCAAGCATATATTGCATGCAGTAGCGGCATTCAGCTTCATTCGCCATGTAAAAAACAATATTAATCTTTTCCAGAACATAAAGGCTTATGTCCAGGATATCGGGTATAGCAAGCGCTATCTGTTTACATAAAATTTCAAAAGCGTCTTTGGCAAGCGCATCCATTTCAAGAAGGCCGAAATAAGTCCTGCGCCAGATAAGCGTATGTAATGCGAGGGCGGCTTGAGCATAACGGGTTCTATTCAAATTATTTCCGTCAAACCTGCCTATTGCCTCTACCACATCGCGATGCAATATCTCTAAATCCTGATTTTCAAGTATGGGGACTAAGGCTGTGACGGCAAAGGGGACGGCTAATTTACCCAGCTTTTGAATCTGTTTTCGTTGAGCCCTCCAGTCTCTTGAAGTTTTAAGCGAGACGTTTAAGGCCCTGACTATATGTATCACCTCGCGTAACCCACCCAAAGAACCTTTTCCATCCAAAGGCGATGAGCCTGTTTTTACCCCGCGTTCAGCCGCGGTCTTGCCATCTGCGATCATCCTTGTCCTACGAAGCCTTGGCGTAGTAGGATGCGTTCTTCCCAATCCGCAATCATTTGCATTTACGACAGAAGGAGCTTTTGCGCCCTGGCCGGGCCCGTGATGAAGCAAAGCCATAAGCCTGTTCATTGATTGCGGTATTTTTTGGCCTGTGCCAAGCCTCATCTGTAAACATCTGATTATTGCCTGAAGGGGAATACCGCTCGCGCGTAATTTTCTGGCTGCTTCCTGCACGTCAAGCGACTCATCAACATGGTCGCCTAAACATATTTCAATAACCGCATCAATTGTAGATTTATCATCCTCAAATTCCCTTTCCGCTTCGCGTGAAGTTCTAAAAGCCTGCTTAAGGCTCCGGCGTTCTTCATCAGTCATAATAACCTGGCCTGCGACAGCCGGAGCCTGGCTATTGTGATGAGCGGGGTGACGGTCAACTAAATAGTCAAAAAACTCAGCAATGTAGCAGCTTGGGAAATCTCTTAAGAAATGATAAATATACCAGGCGAAACCTTCGGCATATTGAGTATCTCCGTGATAATGATCTGTTTTTATGGCGGTCTCTAATCCCTGCATCAAAGTTCTCAAGAATATATTATGGCTGGAGATTTCTTCAGGGCCCATATAAGCAAAAGTTGCCCAACGCCATAATATCCCGGAAATGACGGAATTTTCAAATAGGGTAAGTATGTAGTAAAATACCGCAAGCCTATTTAAATTATCTAACTTGTCAGTTTCTCCGCTAAATTTTTCACGCGGTATATCGTCTTTAACTTGGGCAGCTTCCTCTTTCCTGCTTTCCACCATGTTAGACAAAAAGGGTACATAATAGTCTGGATTAATCCCCTCTTTTTCTAATCGATCCAATACTCTCTGCTGATCGGGCCAAAAACCCGGGGTAAGAAGATATTCCGCGAGGATGCTTTCGATTTTTTCTTCGTTTGCAACATCCGGAGAAGAAGCCAAGCCTAAATCTGTATTATGATATCCGGAATCTGTCTGAAATAGTTGAGCAAAGTTTCTCTCTGATAATTTTACTGGCAGTGCTTGAAACCTCTCCCCATGCGCCGCCGCTGTTTTTGCCTCTAAGGTTCCCGTTACCCTGGAGAAAGAAAATGTATTTTGAAGCCCATCCCGGATATGTTGCCCAAATAAAAATGCCTCTGTTGGTATGAGTGAAATTGATAATCTCAAGGTTTTCAAAACCACGGACCATGATACACCTCCAATGAGCAGACGATTTACGGCAGCCTGCCTGCTGCGCAGGCGTGCGAACGTAAATCGTAGGCGTAAGCCGTCTGCGAATTGTCCCGCACTTTCTGCTACTTCGATATTTATTCTTGTAGAAAGTGCGGGGCTAATATTATTTATACCATTTGCCCTGCCTGCGGCTTGTAGCTTGCGGCTTGTAGCTTGGATAGTAGCTGCGCTAGGCCCGCCTTGACTCGCATCCGGCGAAACAGGCGAGCTTAAAGCGTTGAGGGAAACCAAACGATTTTTATTAAAAGAAACGGCTGCGGCAGAACCAAAGTTTCCACCAGCCACGGAAGAGGTACTTTGGCCGTTAAGCTGCCGCAACCGAAATAAATCAACGCTATACGTAGCAATCACAGCAGAACTTGACTCTCCTAGGCCGGCTTTTTTCATATCCGGACGCCTGATATCAAGGCCTGGAGCAAAAATCTGCACTCTGGGATTATCCGTCTTCCGGCCGCTGCTTGAGCCGATAAATTCAAACCATATTCCTTCTTTAGCTTGCCGTATGTCATGGGGGGCAAGCATCAGAAGCCTTCCAGCCTCATCAGCAACAAAAAGCAAGTAAGGCTCCTCTGAGATGCCCGTAACCTCAAAGGTACGATTGCCCACATTAAATTGCCGCCTTTCTATATTTATTGGGCCAAGATTGGTTTTGTTCCGCGCAACAATTACGCCTCCGCTCTGTGGAATACTTTGCAGAAGAACGTCTTCTTCTTTTATTTCAATTTGAGTAGGCGCGGCCACTCGTAACAAAATCGGCCTTCTTTTTACCATGCGGTTTGAGGCGCCTGGCTGCACACAAACTGCCTGAGACGCACCCAATGTAAGATACAGCCAAACACCCATATCTCTATCAACTTCCAACTCTCGGTCTTTGGAAGATATAAAAACGAGCCTGTCGCTGGTGTTGTCTTTAGAAATAAGCACTGCGGCTTTGATGGTTTTACCTTTTTCTTCGATGCTAACCACCTGGATTCGAAGCACAGGTTGCGTATACACTAGAATTTTTCTGACAGTCGCCAAATCAAAAACCGCTGATGAGGGGGAACTGGAACGAACGAGCGCCATTTGCAGGACATTAGGATAGGCTTCTGGAGTAACTATCGTTATCAGGCCGTTTATGGGTAGAGCTCTGCCGAATTTAGTTCTTTGCATCCGCGTAAAAAGCTCTACATATCGGCATGTCGATTCTTTCCAGGTAAAATCTTTACGCATGCCGCGCTCGACTATTAGTTTCCAGTGTGAAGGCCGGTTGTAATAGGTATCTCTCGCAAGTTCAATTGCCTCAAGAAGTGCTTTTGCGCTATACTCATCGGAGGCAAAGGCTTCACCCTCGCCTGTTTGTTCGTCATAGGGAACAAACTCAGCTAAACCTCCTGTGAGCCTAAGCGCTGAAGGAGTTCCCAAAAGCGAAGCTTCACGCGCGACTAAATCAAATGGCGCCCACGCGTTCCATGCTAAGTTTAGCGTTCCTCCCGCAAGGACGCTGTAATTATTGGATTCCTGCTCCGGCCGGAACGCAAATCTTCCCTGAAAATCCTGCCTCTGCGCTATTGTATGCAATTGGGCTATGGCCGGATCAGCGAACTGCGGGCCGTCTATGACGAATTGCGCGTCTGTGTATTTGCCTAATACCGCGGGGATAACTTCAACCAGAAGTTCTATTGCTTTTTGCCTATCCAGGCGTGCTGCCAAGACGACGAGAAACTTATTTCTATCTTTTGTTAACCCAAATCTTTCCTGAATGGCCTGCATGTTTTCTAACTTCGCAGGCAATACAGCCTCAATTCCGTCGTCAACGCTGAAATTGGCCGCGATATCCGCGGTCTTTGGGTTACAATCTAAGCAGAGGCCATTATTAATTCCGACAACCCCTCTGGTTTTTAAAAATGCTTCTAAGCCGCAACCGTAATCAGAAGTCTGTATCTCCTGGGCATAGCGAGGGCTGACAGTGCTTACAGCGTCAGCAGTAACTATGCCTGCTTTCATCAGATTGACGGAATCTTTAAATTCTATTATGTTCCGCGAAACACTGATTCTTGTAGCATTATCCATGCCGACCCATCCTTGGTGCAAGGCATTATGAATAGTAAATAACGAAGCGGCGTTTGTAAAATATTCTTGGTATCTGGGAGTATCGGTTAAATATGCGGGCACCAGACCGGCCATCCAGTCGTGGGCGTGAATTATTTCCGGCACCAAGCCTAGCTGTGTCATAACATCCAGTGAACCCTTTGAAAATAACACTGCTTGTTCAGTTCTTAATGCGTCAACATAGGGCCGTTCAAAAATGACAGGATGGGTGAGCGTAACTATGCTAATAAGGCCTAAATCTAATTTTTTTATGGTGAGCCTCTCCTGTTTGCTTCCTAAGCTTACACTAACATCTCTGGTATCGCTGATAAGCGTTGAAGGCACCTGGCCGTAGTTATATTTTGGATGGCTATATCCGGGAGTAAAAATAATGACTCTGTAGCCGGCCTTAGCTAAAGATATCGCCAAGCCGCAGGTGACCTTAGCCAGGCCCCCTATCGTCGCTAAACCCGGATTATAAACCAGGCCGTTTTGTACGGGGCTAGAGGTTAATTCCTCTGAAGAATTTGAAGAGGATAATTCGTGAGCCTTATCCGCCGGAGGCCCGCGCGTTGGGTTTGAACTATTTGTCGGGTTATTGAAGGCTATTGCTTCGCCATTTGAGAGCGGGCTTGAAACTCTTTTATCCGAAAAAGCACTAAGACGTTTATCGCGGGGCTGAATGAGAACAATTTTACGCGCGTTCGCGTGAGTTTCGGAAAATGCCGCTACTAGATCATTATAAAGTTTTTTCTCTCTTCGCGCCTGCGCATTAGGCCACGCTGCTATCAGCCTGTCGATAGCGGCCCCTATGCCGCGGATTAACTCTCCGATTTCTTTAAGAAGTGCGGGATTAAGACCTTCAAGCGATTGCGCGTCTTTAAAGAAAGCTTCCATAACGGCTAATCTAAGGTAGTAATACTTTGACCAAAGAGCTGAACCGTCTTCAAGAATAACATCCTCAAAAGGGTTATAGGCATTTGCTAACGTCGGAACGGCCTCTGCGGCGTCCGAAGTAAGGCTTAAATTATCAGCTACAGCGATTATCTTTTCTAAAAGTTCTCCGTAGTATTCAAGCGCATACGCGTATAAAGTGTCGTGATTAGAATAATCCGGATGGGCATCCTTTGCTTTAAAAATGTGACTGGGTATTAGCTGCAATCCTATTGCGTTACAAATAGTTTCACGAATGTGATAATACAAAATATTAACATCTTGTATCCTTATTATTTCATAACTTGGGCGCAAGATTCTTGCACCGAAAATAACGCTCAATCCCAGACCGCTGAATGCTTGCTGCTCCGGCGGTAACAATTCGGGCAGATCTAACTCGGCAGATACTATATCCCAAATTGTCCCCAAGCCTTCTATTGACCTGCCTAATGTCCATAATATGCTGTGCCCGATTTCATGAGGCAATATTGCCGCTATGACTTTTCTTGGATCAAGCCGAGTTGCTTCAAAGTAGTCACCAGCGATAACTAAAGGATTGATGACCGGCTGCCTCTGGTCAAGAGCCAATAGAGCCATGCCTTCTTTAATCGCAAGCGGACTGATAATGCTTTGTTTACCGTTAGATTCAGCGCTAGGCTGTACAGGGAGATAAACCGGGTTATATTCCTGCCAAGGCAAATGGAAAAGCCCGGAATAGATACCTATTTGTTCTCTGGTGAATTCTACCAATGTATCAGCTGAAAGCGGGGAAGAAATCAGCTTCGAAGCGGAAATTTTCGCGGGCGCAAACACAAGGCTTGTGCCTCTTCCGGAATCGCGGCCGTAATTGAAAAACCTCGCAGACTTTAAAGCCTTCTTTATTCTAAAGAAATCTTCTACCATCCCAATGATCTGACTCATTTCCGCTTGAACCAGGCCGTGATGAGTCTCTTCTATGCCTGTATTAAAACCAGCTATGATCTTTCCGATAAGATCATAGAGTGTATCCGTTTTTAAACAAAATAACCTTTCGAATGCCTGCATATTAAGATAAAATTGCCGCCATGGAATACCCATGCTTTCGCTAAAAGGCAATTTTCTAAGAATCTCTAAAACGGGATGCCTCGGTTCCTTTAGCATCGGCTGATTTTGCGCCTTGGCGCTTTGCGCTTTTTTCCGGCTAGATCCTGTGGCTTGAGATGCGTGTTTATCATCCGGAAAATTCTGCTTTGTAACGGTTCTCTCCTTCATCCTCATATGCAAACCAGTAATGAGGCTCATACTCATAATTTCTTTACTTGCTATGGAAGCCTGCCTCTCCATACCCGGCAACGAACCCCCAACAACTGAAACGCTTGCGCGCTGCATAAATTGCTCGACTTCAGCAAAAGCCTCTCTGTGATCCGGAAGCAAGCGCCTTTGGAAAATTTCTAAAACTCTTGGCTTAAGATCTCCTCTATCCTGTTCTTGCACGAAGTATCTGCTCTCATCATCAACCATGGCCTCAAACATTTTCCCTTTTCTCTTGCCGCGGCCTCCTTTTTGACTAAGGTAATAAATTGTTAAACCACTTAGCAAAAAGTGATAAGCATTTTCGTATATTTCATATTTACTTAAGCCGAATTTTTCGGCATTCTGGAGCGCTTCCATAAGCGCCATCCAATGAGTATATCTATAATTCATTAACTGCTGAAACGCGTTAATAGTTAATAAATTTTGTTCTCCCTGGTTATACTGCAAGAGTTTCTCCGCAAATGTTACCTCAAGCACCTCATGCAGCCAATTGCTAAATCCCGGATATACAATCTCACCCTGGCCAAAAGGATCAGGTAAGCCTTCGATGAGGTGTTTTGAATCGCGGCAAAATATAGTCGCGTTTTCTAAAGCGCTAGGATACTCGTTCCTGTTATCAACAAGAGGACTGGATGCGTAATTTCTTAATTGCTGCCGCACCCAATCAAGTTCTTCTTCCCGGAAAGCATCAGATGATGTATCCGGACGTCCCTCTTTAATAATTTCTATTACTTCATCGCGAAGGGCAGCACCATGCCATCCGGCTAATATTTCAAGCATGGTCTGTTTGGGCAAGCTGCTTAAGCCTTTATCGCCATAAAACTGATCAAATAACTCAAATGTCCTTTGTAAAGGCTGGTATCTTATTCCTTCCGGATTTTTAGGGCTTCTTCTTAAAATACGCAGCCTATCGGCATTGTTTCCGTTCTCAAAAACATCACTAAAAATCAAAGTATCCAGTACTAACTTTACTCCGGCAACCGAAAGGCCACTGGTTGCGGCCAATTTATCCATGCCTTCAAAGTTTTCGGGATAGAAAAAGTGATGAGCAATAATGAATTCCTGAGCTGCCGTTACCGGGGCCTCTTGTTCACGTAAGCGGTATACTCCGCATATTTCATGGCTGGTTTCAGAATAAAGCTGGTTTTCTAATTCTTCTTGTTTCAGGCTTTCCGGAAGCCTCGCTTTAAGCGCAGGTGCCAGAAAAACTTTTCCTGCCGCGTCATGAGCTACCCTTTTGAAATATAAACCATCTTTAGGGAATCTACGTGCAGATTCAGCGCGAATCTGGCCAATCGGCAAACCTGTCACTTCTTCCACCAGCGCGATATTCCTTTTTATAACCTCGCCCACCTGTTCTATAGAAAATGTCTGCAGGCCGCCAAGATCATGGCCGATGGCTGCGGGGCCAAAGGCATCCAGCAAAGCTTGCGGCACATCCATGGCAAGCAACAGGCGTGTCCCATACGCATGGACCCTTTCCACGTGAGGCTTATTGATATTGCCTCCTTCTATGTCGGGATATAGGCCTAATAAATTAATACCTGATATAGAATTTGAGAAATCATTTAACGGAGATGATGAGGCATCGGGGAACTTTTCTGCTCTGCGGCGCAACAACTGATGGACGCTATTTTGCCCTGCCGTCGTAGAAATAGCTGCCGCGCGAGTATTCAGAGGGCTAGACGATATCTTAAGAAGATTTCGAATATTTTCGCGAACTGCCCTGTTAACGAAGGTAGTGCTTAAAGCCGCTAAGCGATGAAGCGGTGACTGAACCACTTTAAGCCCTTCTTGCCACCTGCCCTGGGCACCGACAAATTCTATTGGGTCGAATTCAAGCCTCATCTGCGGCTCTAAGATTTCTCCTAAGAGCACGGCAATGGAACGCCCCTGCGCAGCCAGGCGGCTTTCTTTATCGCCGCGCATATAGTAATCAAAGTCCGGAGCGGAATCGGGACTACCTTGATTTACCAACACGCGTAGAGAAACGCTTTCTTTCTCAATCGGCGAAATATTAATAAAAGGCGGCTGCGCGCCAGACAACAGAGATACTAACTCTTTATCAGTTATAAGCCTTGAGATATAACGTATAGGGCTGTCCTTTGAAGTAACATCAACAAAAATAACTTTCTTGTGTCCAAAAACACCTTGAGTAAATAGGTACGCTAACTGCGCTTGGTAGCTGAAACGCTCTATTCCATGTTCAGGGTAAGCATTTAAGGCGGCCATATCATTGGTAAAATAAAGCTTATGCACACGGTGCTCCAAATCATAAGATCTTGCTGCGCGGCGTTTACCGTTACGTTCTAAAGTTTCTTTGATTTTCCGCGCTTCCGCTAACATGAACTGGTGCAGCACCCAGCTCCTTGGATATATGAAAAAGACATGCACATCTGTTCCTGCTCTAAGATCATAACTGATTGCTTTAAGCAGCCAGCTGGTAAAATGGAACGCCTTTATTGAAACAAACCTTCCATAGAACAGAAAATAGTCTAATACAAACTGCGCTGTTTTAGAGTTGGCGCCTTGGCTCTCTAATAACTCGCCTAAGTATTTAAACATGCGCATCGCTTCTGCGTGGTTTCTTTCTTTGGGGCTCAGGGAATATTGGAACAATCGTATCAACTCTCTCTGATAGGCTGCCGAAGATGGTCCTTGTTCTATGGACTTAACCAGAGTTTTGAATTTACGCGCCTGCGCGATAGACCTATATGC
The DNA here is from genome assembly GCA_028713415.1 of Candidatus Omnitrophota bacterium. Taxonomy (GTDB): domain Bacteria; phylum Omnitrophota; class Gorgyraeia; order Duberdicusellales; family 4484-171; genus JAQTOI01. Next base: position 182 of record JAQTOI010000003.1, on the reverse strand, counting down.
CTTTTTGGTTATTATCCAGCCTAGAAATGCTATTACGGCCAACGCTCCCGTGCCAGATAGAATGTCGTTTAAGTTTATTCCAGAAAATATAAGCGGGCTGTACGAAGGCAGATAGTTTGAGGAAACAGGAGAGCTTGATTTTTCTTTTATTTCGATTCTCTCATCTGCGCCTGGATACTTAT
>JAQTOI010000002.1 GCA_028713415.1 Candidatus Omnitrophota bacterium | reverse complement strand
CCATAAAAATAGACATTTCGTCAATTATATGCGGAAATTTGATTTGATGTAACTCTGCGTTTTTTAGATAAAGTTTCATATAGGGAATTATTTCTTCGGTAGATGCGTTTAGCTCAATAAGAACGTGAATCATCATATTAAGTGTAACAATATCATCTGGCTTAAAATATAGGGCTTTTGAAAAAGTATCTTTAGCTTCTTGATAATATCCCGCAAAATAATATGCATTTCCAAGATGAAATAACACAAAACTTGAGTCAGGCGCTATATTTCTTGCTTTTAAGCACAACTTTACCGCTTTTCCATATTCTCCACGACCCATATAAGATTGTGCTACCATTATTAAAAATCCACTTATAATATTTCTAATAACTCTCATTATTATCTAAAAAAAATACGCATACCACATACTATAGCCATTGCCGCACAATGAAGAATAGCGGCTCCAAAATGCCCTTTTTTTACAGCTAAGACGCAAGCAATACCTGCTATGGCACATGGGTCCCTTGGAGGCTTCGGGGCATTACACCATCTTCTTAATTCTTCTCTGGCATCAAGTGTATAAGTCTTCGGTGCCTTCTTATTTATTTGTGCGATCATAAGTGCAATCGCAGCAACCATTACCGCTGACATCACAACCGTTTCTGCATACGATTGTTCGCCAAGAGGATCAATACCATTAATCGGATTATTCTCCACATAGATATATGGGTTAAGCGCGCCTATGGGGCCATACTGCGTAAATCTTCCTACACTCGGCACATAATACCTCGCTCGCATGTAGAGCAAGTCGTTGACGTCTGTCATTACCCCATATTTCCCCACATACTTAAACGGATTGGCTATCGTCTCTGTGGAGTTGGTGGCAAGGTTGCCAAAGTCATCGTAGGTAATTACGTATCCTTCGATTCGCTGACACTCGCTTAAGGACAAGTAGCGCAAAGCGCTTGGCGCATAGCGTCCGTCTGATGCTTATTTATTTCAAAGAGCGCTTGCCCGCCAAAGCTTTGTGGCGGGATATATCAGACCAAATCCCACCCCGGAGGTGGGATTTGGTTTATCTGACATCTGAAGGTTTGACCCCCCAATATTCTTACAATATTCTTAAAAAACCGTATATAGGCGTGTTGAGAACAGTCATTTAATCGGAGTTGTTTTTATTTAAAAATAACACTAGCATTTATAGTTTTAATAAGGGCATCACTGTTTTCTAAATGTGGGTATTTCGGAAATTTTTTAATATGTACGCGATAATATGGATAATTTACGTAATTATATCGATCCCAATCAAAAAATTCTATAAAGTAAAACTCCGCCTGGGCAACCGCTTCAAATTTTTTTGCTTCATTCCATTTCGTATAGGACTCTACAGAAGAATCACTAATCAGCATAGTTAAACTTTTATTCTGTCCCCTTGGTGTAACCATAAAGAACGGTATGGGATTTTGCCTAAAAATAAATTTTTTTTCGTTAGGAAAGGTTTTACCAATTTTTTCTAGAACAAGTGCAGAAAATAAAAGACGGTCAATCTCTTCATATTTACAAAGCGGACCACATTCATGAAGTGATTTCACGTTTCCAACAAAATATGTATTCCAAAGGTGCCTTGTAGCTTTTCTATACAATAAAAGAATATTCGTAACATCACGCATTTTTATTTCTCCTTTAACTCAAGGTGGATTTGGACCAGAGCCCCTAACAGGATAGCATGTGCAATCTGGGGCTTGATTCCAAGTAATCCAATGATAATGTTTGCCGCATGTTGATCCGTGCTTATTGCCCGGAGCTTCCCATACACTACGAGGCGGGCAGGGGTTACATTTACCGTCAGCGCTTCTACCCGGATTAAAAGGCGGATTTATTATTTGGACCAAGGGAGATAATCCTTCTGGGTCTACACTAAGCAATGGATTGTTGTCTACATAAATATACTTATTTACATCACTTATGGGGTCATACTGCGTAAATCTTCCTATTGAGGGAATATAGTAACGTACCCTCATATAGAGTAGGTCACTTAAATCTGTCATTACCCCATATTTCCCCACATACTTAAACGGATTGGCTATCGTCTCTGTGGAGTTGGTGGCGAGGTTGCCGAAGTCATCGTAGGCTATTACGCATGGCGCAAAGCGCTTGGCGCATAGCGGCCGTCTAATTCTTATTTATTTCAAAGAGCGGATAATTTATTTACAGTACAGATATATTATTCAAAGATTTTACCTTGCAAAGAAAAACTCATTTAAAAAAGTTAATTTCGTAATTTTTTAATTTTTATGTCCAATTTACATAGATAATAATCAACACTGCCTTGCACTATTATTGGCCTAGCCTTTTTCCCATAAACTAAAATTTTTTTCAATCTTTTTTCTCGAGGGAACGATACGCAATATCGACGAAAATTTATGGTATTCTTTATAGGCTATTTGAAAACAATTACCTACTTTAAGTTTTTCAAGAATCGGGCGAATATCAGCTATGCCAACGAATTCTAATTCGCTAGGATCAAATTTCTTTTCATAATCTTTCAATATAATTTTCTTCTTGAATGTTAAAGACTTACCTAATTCAATCGCTTTAATGAGAACTTTATCTTTTTTAAGTGATTGAACAACGCCTAAACAACGTAAACTTCTATGGGACTTATATTGTGGTGCTCCGTGGTAGTAAATTATTTCAGCTATATATTTATTTTCTTTTGCTTGTGCTTTGAATTTATGAATTCTAAAATTTGATTCATTGCGCAACAATTTTTCCGCATCATTGAATTTTTTGTAACTCCAGAAAGAGTGCTGTCCTAATTTTGCGCCATGCGTAAGAGGGCCAACAATATTAAAGAACTCATAAATACCCAAGTATTCATTGAACTCATTAGTTTTTCCTCTTATGCCCCAACTCCTACTTTTGCCTATTGAGTCGGCTGTTTTAAAAAAATATCTCGACGATCCTTTTTTGAGTATAAAGTCCGCTTTATGTGCCATTAACATGGCTTTTTCACGATATGCGAATATTAAACTAACACCAATATATTTATCCATCTAGGCCTTCTCCTATTACTTTTACCATGGCCTTTTGCCCTTACCCCAATAATCCCACTGCCTGCGTTCGTCACCTTTTTCTGGTGCCCCTGGTCTTTTCTTGGTATGTTTATCCTTGGTGCTTTTCCGTTTATTTTTTCCATGCTCCTTATAATAACAAATACTATCTCGCCCCAAACTGGCTAGTGTTCTCGTTAAATTATCAATTAATTCTTTTACTTGATTGCTTTGAGCATAATATACCAGGCTAGCCAAGGCTGCAACCATTACCGCTGACATCACAACCGTTTCTGCATACGATTGTTCGCCTTTTGGATCAATACCATTAATCGGATTATTCTCCGCATAGATATATGGGTTAAGCGCGCCTATGGGGTCATACTGCGTAAATCTTCCTATTGAGGGAATATAGTAACGTACCCTCATATAGAGTAGGTCACTTAAATCTGTCATTACCCCATATTTCCCCACATACTTAAACGGATTGATTATCGTCTCTGTGGAGTTGGTGGCAAGGTTGCCGAAGTCATCATACGCATATTTATTTTTTACCACCCCATTCTTATCAGTTATTGCCACGGTTGAGCCTAATCCATCGTATTGGTAGTAATAAGCATTACTTCCTTCTATCTTTGAAATCAACCCTAATCCATAGACGTAATACGCTGTAATATTTCCAGAATTATCAGTCTCACAGAGCACAGAAGGTAATCCTCTGTTGGGGTCAACGATGTATCTTGTGGTGAGCGAAGTTGAATCATTGGTTACAGTTTTCTTGATTCTGTTTCCCAAAGCATCATACATAAAAGCTAAAGTGGTTGTGCCTTGGGTATATTGCGTAAGCTGATTATCCAAATTATATGTAAACGCTATGCTCTCTGCGCTTTGCGCTATGCCGATTAAGTTCCCATTATCATCATAACTAAATGTTTTCCCAGTAGCGGAAGTAAGCTGGTTGTCGGAGTTGTAGGAGTAAGTGCTTGCAGCAATGGCAAAGGTAGGCGCGCTCAAAGGAAGGTAGCGTTTGATTTTAGCGCGGTTAGAGAGCTCATTTAAAGTAAATTCAAAGCCAGAACCAAATCCCACCCCGGAGGTGGGCTTTGGTTTAAGCCATCCTGAAAGATTTACTGGATTATCGAAGGTTTTAGTTAATTCTTCTATCATAAAAGTTTTCTAACCATTTCCACCTACCGATGTTATTGGTTACCCAGTTTATCTGACATCTGAAGGTTTGGCTCCCATTATTCCGCAGGACGATTTAAAATAGTTTATCTCACAAGAAAAAACTCTTTTAATAAAGTTAGTTTTTTTATTTTTCTAGTTTTTAAGATTAATTCACATAGGTAATAGTCAATATAGCCCTTACCACTTCCTTTTCGTTCAAAAGCTATACTACAAATCAAACCTTTATCGCCGTCAGCAACGCCAAGTAGACCATACACCCAAGCTCTCTTTTCATTTTTACTGAGCATAAAATCACTCTCGTTAATAATTGTTTCCGAGTCCTTAGTGGTTAAATTAAAACTTCGCAACTCAAGCCAATTCTCAGCAACAGTGGTTGCATCCTTCTGTATTCTTTTTTGGACATTAAAGTAAATTTTTGGTGATTTTGTGGACGTTATCACCGACTCATAAGAACAATCTGGCCTAAAAGAATATCCAATCATACGATATTGTTTTTCTTTTATATGCCGTGAATAAATTCTGGAAATATAGAGCCTTGAAGATTCCAGCCTTACTTGGGTAACCAATGTTTTAGCTGTTCGATTGTATAATAATTTTTCTACCTTATGAGTGTTAGATGGTTGCATACTTATTCGTCTATTTTGGCACTATTTTAAAAAATACCGAATCACAATTAGAATCCGCTAATATGATATGATACCAGATTGAGATGAAGTTCCCATGTTCATCCACACACCTGTATTTACAAATTTTTTTATCTCCTTTAATGGTGGGTATATCAATTAAATCGCATCTTATCCTTTTGTAACCTTTCGACGAAGAATAATAAGAAGATGAGTAAAGAGGTAGTGACGATTTGAACATGGGGGGCATGACTAAATCGGAATTGATAATCTGAATGGGAACTGTGCTTGTATCGAAAAGACCGTTTGGGTCAACTATGTTTATAGCGTTATTGCTGACATACCCATATAAATTCAATCCACCTGCCAATCCAATTGGATCCTTATTTACAAATCTTCCCATACTTGGCATGTAATAACGTGCGCGCATATAAAAAAGATCATTTGTATCAGTCACAACACCATGCCGCCCGATATATTTGAATGGATTTGCGATTGTTTCCGTAGAATTCGTAGCCAAGTTTCCAAAGTCATCGTAGGCGTATTTGTTCTTTATCACCCCGTTCTTATCGGTTATCGCTGCCGTTGAACCTATCCCATCGTATTGGTAGTAATAGGCATTGCTTCCCTCTATCTTGGAGATTAACCCTAAACCATAGACATAGTAAGCAGTGATAGCGCCGGAGGAGTTGGTTTCACAGAGCACAGAGGGTAATCCTCTGTTGGGGTCAACGATATACTTGGTTACTGTAGAGCCAGAGGTTTTCTTGATGCGGTTACCAAGTGCGTCATACTGGTAAGTTAGAGTTGTTGTACCCTGCGTGTATTGTGTAAGTTGGTTGTCATAATCATAGCTAAAGCCGATATTGCCTGCGCTTTGCGCTATGCCGATTAAGTTGCCGTTATCATCATAAGTAAATGTTTTTCCGGTGGCAGAAGTAAGCTGGTTGTCGGAGTTGTAGGAGTAGGCGCTTCCCGAAAGAGCAAAAGTGGGTGCGCTCAAAGGAAGGTAGCGTTTGATTTTAGCGCGGTTAGAGAGCTCATTTAAAGTAAATTCAAAACCAGAGCTGATCGTCATGGTATTAGAGTTATAATTAAGAAGTTTAGTCAAGCGGTTAAGCGCATCGTATTTATATACGCTGAGCAAGGCCGGCGACTGGCTAAAGGCTAAATTTCCCCGCGAATCATAACTATAGGTGGTAATATTATTGAGCCAGTCAATAACTTTTGTGAGGCGATTGTCTTTATCGTATTGGTAATTTACTTTTTTTGTGTCAGGATAAGTAAGGCTGATCAAATTGTCTTCGCCATCATAATCGTAGGAAATTATCTTGTTATCATAATTGGTAAAAGATTTCAGCCTGCCAAGAGCATCGTAAGTAAATTTCAACGTGCCGTTTTTATCCTCCACCTGATTAAGGTTGCAGCAGTTATAAGTATAGGTTATTGTGCCTGAATCCGGATAGGTTACTTTAGTCAAATGATCAACCCCGTCATAAATATAGGTAAACGCCTGGCCTTTGGGATCGGTGAGCTTGGTTAGTCTGCCTAGAGTATCACAGAGGTAATTACTGATCTTACCTAAGGGGTTGGTCATTTTAATCAGGTTACCGCTTGCATCGTAAGCAAAATCAGTGATCCCATTTTTTGCGTCGGTTAATCTTTGCAGTTGGCCGAAAGAATTATAAGTAAAAGATGTAGTCTGGCTGTCCGGGTCTTTTAAGGAAAGCAGGTTACTTTTTGTATCGTAGGTGAAATTGATGATGTTGCCTTTAGGATCGGTTGCTTTTATCAGGTTATCATTGGCATCATAATCAAGAATAACCTTGTTATTTAAGGCGTCGGTTATTGAGGTAATGCCGCCGTTTGCGTCATAGGTTAAGGCGGTAGCGTTACCCAAGGTATCTATGATTTTAGTGCGGTTTCCAAAAGTATCATATTCAAAATTTACTGCGTTACCGCTGGGGGAGGTAATTGAGGTAGTATAACCGTCATAGTTATTTTTATAGAGCGTAGAGTTGTTTTTACTGTCCAGAATCTGTATTTGGGTGTGGGTTTGGTAAGTAGAGTAGCTGCGCTTATTGCCTAAAGCGTCGGTAATGGATTTAATATAATAGCCTTCATAGCTGGTTGTGCCGTATTCGATGGTGGTTTTTCCTTGATGAGGAGTGGTGATGGCAGTTATGTAGCTTGCGCTGTCATAGGTAAATGCGGCGGTGGCCTGCACCATGTCTTTAGTCTGGATGAGGTTATTATTGCTGTCATAGAAAAACTCGGCAAAGCGGCCGTCAGCCAGGGTAAGCCTTGAGACTTTTTTGTTTGTCCCGTAAGCAAGTGCGGTATTTTTGCCATTGGGGTCGGTTATTTGCGTAAGTTTGCCTTCAGCATCGTAAGAAAAGGCGATGGTATTATTATTTCTGTCCTTGATATTGATAAGCCTCCCCTGCGCATTAAAGTTATAGCTGGTTTTATCAGCCTTTAGCTTTAAAGTGTAAGTGTTATCCCCGTTTTTAGTGAGAGTATCGTAAATAGCTTCAGGTGCCTGATAGCGGCTGCCGTTCCAGAAGAAGTGGTCTATCCTGCCGTCGCCCCTTCTAATATCTATGCTTTTATCCGGATTTTCTACCAAATAGACATTGTAATTAAAAGTCCAGGAGTGGCCGAAAACGCCATCTCTGGGATCGTCAGCGTTGTAGGTACGAATGAACTCAACAGGCATACCGCGCGAGGTATATTGAAAATCAATATCTTGGATGATGAGATTAAGATTGACGGTATTGACCATCCATGAAGGCATACCCGGCGAACAGGGCTTTTTTCCGTCTTTTTCAGCATTGGGGCAGTCGCCTAAGCCTGAAGGCGGGCAGCACCAGCAGATACCGCCTTTTAGTTCATTTAACTCTTTATTTTCAGGCGAAACAATTTTTACTTTTGCCAAGCGGGTCTGATCCTCAATGAAGATCAGGGCGTAGCCTTTAAAATTTTTATTAAACTCTTCTAAACTTGCCGATTGCGTTTGGCTTTGGTAGCTGGGGTCGATATAGCGCACTTGGTTATCCGCAGTATCAGTAACTACCACATAATGTTCCGGATTCACTAAGGCGATAAAGGGAGTGTTTACATTTGCAAGATCAGCGGATTTGAGTTTGGCGACTTTCGGCTTTAACCCTTTTTGTTTAGCCGCTTTGGTTAATTGGGCAAGCGAAATCTGTTTATCTTCAGTTTGGAATAATCCGGCTATTTCTTTATTATTCGCGGGCAAGCCCAGGATATTAAAAACAATTTTGAGCGCCTGCGGCCCGCAGGCAAATGAATCGGCCCGGGAAAAATCCATTTTGCGTTTTACTTCCTTAATCCAGTAAGAGCAGTAGTTTATCTGGTCCCAGTCTTTTGTTTGAGCTAAGACTTCCTGAAACATTCCTAAAGCGGTCGGGAAATCCTGACGGAAATAATAGACAGCGGCTTTTGCGGTTTTGGCGTCCTGGGCGTCGCGGGAAGCGGAGGAAATATTAATCGCCCGGTCGTATTGTTGGAGAGCCTTCTGCCAGTCCCGGTTGTATTTATAATATTTACCTATTTCAATAAAGGCTTTTTGTGCCTCAGGACTTTTTGGAGAAGAAGCAATAACCTGCCCAAATTTGGCAAGGCTATCCTGCCATTTCAGGTTCTTTTGGTCTTCTTGAGCTGATTTGAAAAGACTAATGGCTGCGTAGTTTTCTGGCTGGGCATAGCTGAGTAGGGGGTTAAAGGCAAGCGTTGCGCAAAGAAGCGCGCAAATTAGCCGCAAACAGGGAATGTTTTTAATATAACCTCCTCTTTTTAACTGGTTTACCGGAGGAAAAAGCACTTCAATTGTAGGAGAAGCTTAAATTATTGTCAATAGTAAAATATTTGCTTAAATTTGCTCTTTTTTCGGCTTAAAGTAAAGATCAACTCATCACTTCAGCCCTTAAAGCAAACTCAATCAGTAAGTTTTTAATATTATCGGTATGAAGGTAAACGTATTGAGTGATCTTGCCGCTGTAACTAGCAGGGTTAAACTCAACCGCGATGACGGCGGTCTCTCGAGGCAGAAGAGTTGTTTTATTTACTTTAGAAACCATGCAGCCGCAGGAGGTGCTGACATTGACGATATGTAAAATTTTTCCTGTTTCATTTTTAAAAATAAAATTGTGCTTTAGAATTTTAGTTTCTTTTACCCGGCCAAAATCCCAGATTTTGCTTTGTACGGATTCCTGAAGGTTTTCTGTGGGCCGGCAAACAAGCGGAGAAAAGAAGCAGAAAGTTAATATGCTGGTGAGAAATAAGACGCTTAAGCGCAAGCGGCCGGAAGTTAAATGTAACATTAATTTAGAGATTAAGGGAAATCCGCAGGGTTTTGTTTCTAAGTTGTTTCCTGCTGGCTAACGCGCATCACTTCGCTTAAAGTAGTCAACCCCCTTAATACTTTGCAGAGGCCGTCTCGGCGCAGGGTGCGCATTCCTTCGGCAATAGCTTTTTGCTTTATTTGCTGGCTGGTTGACTTGGTAACAATCATTTCTCTTATAGGTTCGCTGATACGCAGTATCTCGTATATGCCTGTCCGGCCGCGGTAGCCTGTAAAGCGGCATTCCTGGCACCCTTTACCTTCAAACAACTCAATTTCGGAAGTTTCGATTTTTTCCTCATGAGCCTGTTTTAAGATGTCAGCTTTTTTGTGCCCGCTTATTGCCGTTTTACATTTCGGGCAGATTAACCGCACAAGCCGCTGCGCAATCAGGCACTCAAGGCTTGATGAAACTAAAAAAGGCTCAACGCCCATATCAACAAGGCGTGTTATCGCCCCGGCAGCGTCGTTGGTATGCAGCGTGGAAAACACCAAGTGTCCTGTGAGTGCAGAACGTATTGCAATTTCAGCGGTTTCATAATCCCTGACCTCACCCACCATTATGACATCAGGGTCGTGCCTTAATATGTGGCGCAGTCCTATGGCAAAATCAAACCCTATTTTTGGGATAACCTGCATCTGGTTTATGCCTTTTAACTGATATTCTATGGGGTCCTCTATGGTAATTATTTTTGTTTCCATGGAATTTATTTTTGCCAGGGAGGCGTATAGCGTTGTGGATTTCCCGCTTCCCGTGGGCCCGGTAACAAAGATAATGCCGTGAGGTTTTTTAATGACATTTTCAATAATAGCAAGATCGCACTGCGCTAATCCCAGTTTTTCTAATTCCAGAAAGCTATGCGAGCTCAATATGCGCATATGCACGCCTTCGCCAAATGCCGTAGGTAGTGTAGAAATTCGCAGGTCAAGTTCTCTTTCGGCAACTTTGATTTTGATGCGTCCATCCTGTGGCATGCGGTGCTCAGCGATATTCATCTGCGCCATAACTTTAATTCGCGAGATTATTGCGGGATGGAAATACCTTATTGTCCCGGGTATATTTATTTTATAAAGCACGCCATCGATACGAAAGCGCACGCGTAGTTCATCCTGGAAAGGTTCAATGTGTATATCAGTCGCCCTGTCTTTAACCGCTTCTGAAAGTATCTGGTTGACAAATTTGATAATAGAGGCGTCTTCCGCCAGCGTTTCTATGTCCTCGGTTTTTTCAGCCTGCATCTGTATTTCCCCGGAAAATTCTTTCTGCGCCATAATTTGTTCCAGAGTATCCGCGCCTACTCCGTAATATTTACGAAGTTCTTCGTTTATCTCGACTTCGCTGGAGAGCACTGCCTTAACTTCAATGCCCAATAATAGATTAATATCGTCAAGCGTGCGGGTGTCCAGCGGGTTTGCCATGGCTATTACCAGGGTATTGTCGCGATACTCTATGGGGACGATTTTATAGTGGCTTGCGAACTTAGCGGATACTTTTTCGATAACGTTTTGAGGGATTTCTTTGTCCTTCAATTTTACATAAGGGATATTTAATTGGCGAGATAGAACGCTGAATACTTTCTCTTGCGGCGCAAACCCCAGTTTTACCAGTGTAGTGCAAATAAAGTCTCCGGTGCGCTTTTGCTCTTTGAGCCCCGCCTCAAGCTGTTCGGAAGTTATGATGTTTTCTTCTACTAGAATCCTGCCTACCAGAAGATTTTCTTTTGTCGGCATACAATAATTATACTTTACGAAAATTTAAAACTAAATATTCTCAACAGCTTGAGCCGCTAAACTTTATTTCGCTAGGGCTTTACGGCAGAACATTGAGATGATGTATTTGTCGCTTTCACTGATTTCAGTAAAGCGTATACCAAGCCTGTGTACACCGTTTTCTTTTAAGACGTTATAGCGTACATCGCCCACTATTTTCATTCTATGTATCGGTTCATCAGCTGTAGCTGTCATGTCTATAAAGGTAAATTCTATTAAAAGTATGCTTGCGACAGGAATGTCACAGCTTGTGTTAATAGCTATGCCACCCTCGCTTAAATCGACCATAGTAGCAGGCGTTTCTTCACTTTTGATAAACATGCGCAAACTCACCGGTTCGCGCACTTTATAAGTGGCTACAAAAACAACCGGTATACGTGCAAACTGTCGTCTTTCGCTTAACTGTTCTGACATTTTTTACTTATTTGATTTTTCTCTTCACAAAATTATTTTAAGGAATTTAGTTTTACCTATTTTAAGAATTATTCCGCTCTCGGGTATAGAAAGCGTTTGCGTGCTAACGGTAGTGCTTATCGAGGAATTACCGGCGCTAAGCAGAGAAATTCCGCCCTGCGTAATCAGGCGCCGCGCTTCATTTTTCGAAGCCACTAATTTCGCAGATAATAATACCTCTAATATATCGACATTCGGGCCAGAGGCCTTGTAGGTTGCGATATCCTGGGGTATTTCTTTCTGGGAGAATACCCTCTGGAATTCTTCCCGCGCGGCTGCGCCTTTAGCTTCCGTGGTAAAAAAAGAAACGATTAACTGCGCAAGTAATAATTTTGCCTCTTTGGGATGCATTTTTTTTGCTTGAGCGGCATCGTGTCCGGTAAGAAGCCTGAAGTATTCCCACATTACCTCGTCATTGATGCTCATTAATTTTCCGAACATTTCTTTTGGCTCTTCAGTCACCCCTATATAGTTTCCCAGCGATTTTGACATCTTATTTTTACCGTCCAAACCTACCAATAGAGGCATGGTAACAATAATTTGCGGTTTCTGGCCGTAAACTTGCTGCAGGTGCCTGCCTACGATTAAATTGAATTTCTGATCAGTGCCTCCGAATTCAACGTCAGCTTCAAGCATCACCGAATCATACCCCTGCACTAACGGGTAGATAATTTCCAGTAACGTTAGCGGACGGTTTTCTTTTAGCCGTTGCGAAAAATCTTCCCTTTCCAGTATCTGCGCTATTGTGTATGAAGAAAGCAAGGCCAGAAACGAAGCCAGCTTCATTTGTTTATACCAGATGCTGTTATAGATTATTTTTGTTTTTCCTTCGTCGAGGATTTTAAAGGCTTGCTCGCTGTAACTGGCGGCATTGTCTCTGATTTCTTCATCGCTTAAAATCGGCCGCAAAATGTTTCTTCCCGAAGGGTCTCCGATTTTAGCGGTGAAATCACCGATGATAAGATATACAAAATGGCCTAAATCCTGCAATTTGCGCAATTTACGCAAGAGCACTACATGGCCTAAGTGTATATCGCGCGAGGTAGGGTCAAAACCGATTTTTAGCTTAAGGGGGGTGTTGGTGGCTAGAGAATTATCTAACTTGGCAATCAGTTCTTCTTTTGAAAGCAAGTCTACGACATTTTCACTGATTACGTCAAGATGCTGCCGTATTTGGCTCTTCATCTATTTTTGCCGAAAGTCCGATTTTTGCAGCGCCTGCGTCTATCTTGATTATTTTAACTTTTAGCTTATCTTTGGGTTTCAGTTTTTCAGACGTTTCTTTTTCAATTTCTCCGGAGAAAACCAAACCTTCAAGCTCTTCTTCTATTTTAACGAACACGCCGAAATTGGTGACTTTAACCACTTCCCCCTCAAGCACAGTACCTACCCTATAGCGTTCTAAGATCTGTGGCCAGGGGTCGTCCTTTAGCTGTTTCATTCCCAGGATGACTTTTCTGCTGGTTTTATCTATACCCAGGATTTTGACATCATAGGCGTGGCCTCGTTTGAGCATTTCCTGCGCGCGGGTAACTCTTTTTGTCCAGGAAATATCTTCATTGTAGATAACGCCTTCAAGGCCGTTTTCCAGTTCCATGTAGGCGCAACCTTCGCCGTAACTCGCGACTTTACCTTTTGTGGTGGTATCGATGGTTATGAGGGTTTCTACATCTTCCCAAGGGTCTTTTTCCAGGTGTTTAATGCTCAAGGAAATTTTCCGTTCCGCCGCATCAACCCCAATAATCTTTGCTTCGATAGCATCGCCTATAGCGTAAGTTTCATATAAATTAATGAACTTTTTAGTCCAGGATATTTCGCTTATGTGCACAAGGCCCTCAATTCCTTTTTCCAGCTCCACAAAAATGCCGTAATTCTGAATATTGGTAATTCTTCCCTTGACCATTGAGTTAACAAGGTATTTCTTGTCGATTTCTTTCCAGGGGTCAGGGGTAGTTTGCTTTAGGCCAAGGGAAATTTTGCTTTTCTCGCGGTCAAAACCAAGCACCAGCACGTTAATTTCATCCCCCACCGCAACAACTTCAGAGGGGTGCGAAATCTTTTTCCAACTCATATCGGCTATGTGCAGGAGGCCGTCGACTCCGCCAAGGTCTATGAAAGCACCGAAATTAGCAATGCTTTTCACTTTCCCTTTCATTAACTTGCCGGTTTCTATTTCTTCCCAGATTTTCTTGCGGGAAAGCTCTCTTTCTATCTTTAAAGCGTCCTTGCGGGAAAGAATGAAGTTTTCTTTCGCGCGGCTCATTTTGACTATCTGGAAGTAGAATTTTTTGGTAATTATTTCCTCGTCGCTGATATTTCTAAATGATGACAAGCTTTGCGGCAGGAATCCTTCTACGCCAAAGACACTGACCATATAGCCGCCTTTTACCCTGCGGGTGATGATGCCTTCGACAAGGTCGCCTTCATTATAGTTAGTGGCCAAGTTCTGCCAACCCTTGGTTTCGCGGGCTTTTTTAAAGGAAAGGATGATTTTGCCTTCCTCATCCTCAACATTTTCTACATAAACCTCAATTTCTTTGGTATTTTCGATGTCAAACCCTGCGAATTCTTCTCTGGGCAGCATACCCTCGGCCTTATAGCCGACATCAACGACAACTTCATTAGGGGATACGCTTAAGATTTTTCCTTTGATGATTTCCCCTTCCTTTAGCTCTTTGATAGAATCGTAATACGCTTTTTGTAATTCGGTAGACACATCAGCCATTAGTTAAAATCCTCCTTAAAAGATTTTGTCTGGAGCCCACGAGCTATACCCGTGGACTTTTTATTCGACCCTCACGGCACGCCTTGGTGTGCTGCCTTGGTGGGCGACGTCCCTAATCCGCCATTGCCCACAGGCTGCCGAAGGCGTGCCCGTGGAATTCTGTCCCCCAGGACGCCCCGTGGGGCCGGCAAAGGGATTAAGCGCTTTTTCCCTTTGGGAAAAGCTCACCAATTATCTCTGAAAATGCTAGGCTTGTCAATATAAAATACATCACAATAAGGTAACGGTTACGACGCCCGTTTCGTTTATCGGTTACGGTAAAACGTCTTTTATTTTCTGCACGTAACCTTTACCGTTGACCGATACTGGCCTCGTTACCCTGGCCTTTACCTAATTTCTAGAGGCTTTTTATCTTTTCTATTACTTTTTGAGCGACTTCTTCGCTTGTATCTTCGTTTTTTATGTTTCTTACCTCATCAAAAATGATGGTTATGCGGCCTTTTTTTAAGAATTTCGCCCCCTTGGGCAGGATATTTTCAGTTCCGGAGATTTTTGCCGCAATAACAGGGGTTTTAGCCTTCCTATATAAGAAACCCACGCCGGCTTTAAAGTTATCGAAATTTGCGCCCCTGGTTCCTTGAGGAAAAAGTGCAAGCGGGCTTGTTTTTAATATAGAAAGGGCGGCTCGCATTATACGTATGTCAGATTTCCCTCTTTTTAAGGGCAGGACGTTAATGTTACGCAGCAGGAGGCCAAAAAGCTTATTCTCAAAGAGTTCTTCTTTGGCAAGATAATACAATTGCCTGGGGCAGGCGCAACCAAGAACAATAGGGTCAAGATTGCTTATGTGATTGCAGGCGACGATGAAGGGCCCGCTTCTTGGGAAAACTTTCTTTCCCTTAACGCACAGCCCAAAGAAACAGGTAAAGATAAAAAGGCCTATGCTTTTTAATATCTCATAGAGCATAAATCATTTTTTTGCCCAAAGCAAGAAGCCTGTCGGCTTCCTCTTTGCTTTTACTTTCCGCATAGACCCTGACAATAGGTTCGGTGCCTGATTGACGAAACATCAGCCAGCTATCTTTAGTAATTAGTTTTACGCCGTCAAGCGTATTGACTCTTTCTATTTTTTTTCCTAAGAGCGCTTGCGGAACTTTCATATCATTTATGCTTTTTTTAACGCTTTTTACCGGAAGGCTTGTGCGGCTATAATACCATCTGCCGAACTGTGAATAAAGTTCTTTAAGCAAAGTATCAAAGTTTTTATTTTCGTAAGCAATCATCTCCAAAAGCAGCAGGCAGGACATGGAACCGTCTCTTTCCGGGATATACCCCTTAAAGCCTATGCCTCCGGCTTCTTCCCCCCCGACGGAAATTAGGCCTTGTTTGAAGAGGCTGGAGATATATTTAAAGCCCACCGGCGTTTCGTAACAGGCAACCCCCAAGGAAAGAGCGACCTCATCAATAATGTTGCTGCCCACTACGGTTTTTCCTATACCCCCGGCTTCTTTTCTGTTTTTGTTCATATGTACGCTTAAGAGAGGCAGAAGGATTTGGGCGTTGACATAATTACCGGTAGAATCAAAAGCAGCTATCCGGTCCGCGTCTCCGTCGAGCACTATTCCCAAGTCATACTTTCCGGTTTTCATGGCTAAACTCATGTCTTTAAGGTATTCTTCTATGGGCTCAGGATGTATCCCCCCGAAAGAGGGGTTAAATTCATTGTTAAGATAACTAAATTTGATATTGCAGGAACCTAAGACTTTTTCAATGAAATTATCTCCTGCGCCGTACATGACATCCACCAGGATATGTAGTTTGAGCCTTCTTATTTTATCTATGTTGACGAATTTTTTGAAGAATGCTATGTAGGCTTCAGTTAAATCCTGTATTTTAAGCAGGCCGGCTTTCTTGGCTTCTTCTTCTGCTAATATTTTCGGTTTTGTTTTATAAAGCAGGTTTTCGACCTTATCAGTAAGCGCTTTATCAGCCGCCCCCCCGTCTTTAGTTTTTATCTTTAGGCCGTTAAATTCTGCCCCGTTATGAGATGCGGTAATCATCACGCCTAAATCGTATTTACCGGCCAGGGCATGTAGGCTTACTGCCGGGGTGGGTATTGCTCTGTCCGAGAGCACCGCTTTTATTTTGTTTGCGCAAAGAACTATGGCAACTGTCTTTGCGAACTCCGCGGATAAAAATCTGCAATCGTAGCCGATAACTACTTTTTTATTTTCCCCGGGTTGTTTATGTAAATAGTCGGCAATTGCTTGAGTGACTATTTTTACGTTATCAAAAGTAAAATCCTGCGCGATAACCGCGCGCCAGCCGTCAGTGCCGAATTTGATCATTTGACTCCTTTTTTCAAACGCAGATTATCGCAGACACAACACAGATAATCGCAGATGATTTATCTGCGGGAATCCGCGTTAGATTTGTGTGCATCTGCGTTAGTTATTTATATAACTTTCTTTTCTCTATATACCTAGCTACCGAATCGGTAACGAGGTATTTTACCGAAAAACCCTTTTTTATCAACCCCCGTATATAGGAAGAAGAAATTCCCATCTGCACTATTCTTAAAATGATGAATCTATTCTTGCTTTGGAGCGGAAAGGCGCGCCTTTTTGCGACCACTATTTTTACCGCTTTCTTAAGCCCCTCAAAATATTTCCAGGTGGGAAAATCATTTGCCAGGTCCGAACCTACGATAAGGTAAAATTCGGCTTTAGGATATTGGTTTTTTAGTTCCTTTACCGTATCGATAGTATAAGAAACACCGCCGCGTTTTATCTCAAGGTCCAGCACTTCAAAGTTCTTATCTTCTTCGGCGGTAAGACGCAGCATCTTTAAGCGGTCTGCGGCTTTTACGTTATGGCTTTCTTTATGCGGCGGTATATTGGTAGGAACAAAAAAAATCTTATCTAAATTAAGTTTTTGATATACTTCCTGCGCCAGTATCAAATGCCCTATGTGCGGCGGATTAAACGTGCCTCCGAGTATGCCTATTTTCATGATTTTTATACACGAATTTCCACGAATACTTAATTCTTTATTTTATTGTTGCTTAATTCTACTATTGAGATGAGCCATAAAATTTCGTTCACATTTTCATATCGCGCGCGATGAACAGGCGGTGAATTTTTTTCTTATGATTAATGAATTTGTTAAAAAATACTACAAAGCGAAGGTATCTTTTAATACGTTCTTTTTCCGGAACAGTACAAGGTATAATTTTATTGTTTTTTAGCATAGGCATTTTTTAATTCTACATATATACCATTGAGCCCAAATAACGCAAAATGTTTTTCAATAAGTCCCCAATTAAGATTTGCTGCGTTTGCTTCCAGCAGGCCTTTGATGTCCTCAAGGTCAAGAACTTTTCGTTGAGGATTGTTTTGAAGCGACTGCACTTTCAGGCCGATAAGATCTTCTGGTAGAAGCACGCTAAGGGTTATGGTTTCTTCAAATATTATTTTTTTAACAGCACGATTTAGCATTTCCAATGAAGGTTGCCTAAAGGCGTACAAAAAATCTATGCTGCCGAACGCCCCCGTAGGATGTTCAAACTGGATAACATCTTCAGATTCATGAATAATATCGTATGCATTTTGTTTCATTATTTTCTTGAGGAGAGCTTGGTGTTTTTTATCGATAAGAAAATCAAGGTCGTTCGTCGAACGTACCACGCCATATATTCCTAACGCAAATCCTCCAATGAGCGCATAGCCTATTTTATTTTTTTCAAACTCATCTGCCAGGTTTTTTAATACTATCTCAAAATCCATCTGTTTATGTTTTTTGTATTCTACGCTTTGCACCATGCACCATGCGCTATGCTATTCTCTAATTTGTCCGTCGCCCTCTGCCACCCACTTATAGGTTGTCAGTTCTTCCAATCCCATAGGCCCGCGCGCATGAAGCTTGTCGGTGGAAATTCCAATTTCTGCGCCTAAACCAAACTGATACCCGTCAGAAAAACGCGTCGAGATATTCACAAAACAGCAGGCAGAATCAACTTCCTTAATAAATTTTTCAGCGTTTGCTGTATCGTTGGTAATTATGCTGTCTGTATGGTGCGAGCCATATTTATTTATATGGCTAATCGCTTCGTCAATACCCCTTACTACTTTTATAGCGATAATAAGGTCAAGGTATTCGGCAAACCAATCTTTTTCAGTGGCTTTTTTTACGCCCTTTATGATTTTTGCAGTTTGGGTGTCAGCTCTAATCTCAACGCGATATTTATCGAATTCATTTTTTAAGAGCGGTAAAAAAGACTTTGCTACATCCTGGTGAATGAGGATTTTTTCAACCGCGTTACAGACAGAGGGGCGCTGGACTTTTGAATTTACGCATATTTTAAGCGCCTTTTGCGTATCTATGTCTTTATCGATAAATAAGTGGCAGACGCCTTTATAATGTTTAAGGACAGGGATACGCGATTTTTCCACGACCTTGCGTATTAAACTTTCTCCGCCTCTGGGAATAACCAGGTCAATATATTTATCTTGGGCCAGTAATGCATCCGTAACGCTATAGCCAGTTTTCTCCACCACAAAAAAAGGATTAAAATTAACCCCCCTTTCTTTTATAGCTTTTTCTAAAACTTTAGCGATAGCAAGATTAGAACGTATGGCATCGCTGCCTCCACGCAAAATAGCTACGTTAGAAGATTTAAAAAGCAGCCCGATGCAGTCGCAGGTAACGTTAGGACGCGCCTCATAAATTATAAGGATAACTCCGATAGGGACCCTTACTTTTTTAATAGAAATGCCGTTGGGCCTCCTGCTTTGGCTGATTATGCTGTTTACAGGATCAGCCAGCCCCGCCACCTCCCGCAAGCCGGACGCCATCTCATTTATGCGCTGTTCGTTTAAGGAAAGCCGGTCAATAAAGCTTTTCTGCAATTTATTTTTTAGCGCTGCCGCAACATCCTTTTTATTTTCTTTAAGAATAAATTCTTTTTCCGCGATAATATAATCAGCCATCT
The DNA here is from genome assembly GCA_028713415.1 of Candidatus Omnitrophota bacterium. GTDB lineage: Bacteria > Omnitrophota > Gorgyraeia > Duberdicusellales > 4484-171 > JAQTOI01. Next base: position 66,204 of record JAQTOI010000002.1, on the reverse strand, counting down.
TAAGCAGCACGGCATTTTTCTGGTCGCTGGTCAATGCCGCCAGCTTATAACTGTTTTCCTTTGCCTGTTTGGCTAATGTTTTAACGTATTTTTGCATAATAATATTATTTCTTCAAACGCAGATTACCGCACATCTAACGCAGATTTACGCAGATAAATAATCTGCGACCATCTGTGTGTAATCAGCGATTATCTGCGTTATTTTTTAATAACAAAATTATCTCTATGGATTACTTCTTTCTGGAGTTTTTTGTTTTTGGAATCTTTAAGCTCGTCACAGGAATATTCTGCCAGGCCGCAGCCTAGGATATTACCTGATTTATCAACCAAACACACGGAGTCTTTACGTTTGAAATCGCCTTCAATATTGAGTATGCCTACGCAAAGCAGGCTTTTGCCGCGGTTTATAACCGCGTCCCTGGCCCCATCATCAATGCAGATTTTACCTTTTATTTTTTTGCTGAAGGCAATCCAGCGCTTGCGAGCTTTCTCTATTTTTACAGCCGGCAAGAACCGCGTTCCCGGAGCTTCCCCGCGCACGATCCGGCTGATTACATCTTTTTCCTTGCCGCTTGCGATAAAAAGAGTCGCTCCGCTGGCTGTAGCGATTTGGGCCGCTTGCAGTTTTGTATACATGCCCCCTGAAGTAAATTTTCCGCTCTTTGTTTTGACAAGTTTATAGATTTTTGAATCAATTTTTTCGACAGTTTTCTTTATTTGGCCCGTTTCATCCAGGAGGCCGGCAACGTCCGATAAGATTATTACTTTATCGGAGCCTATCAAGTCGCCGACAAGCGCGCAGAGCCTGTCGTTATCTCCGAATTTTATCTCTTCGCTGGAAACAGCGTCGTTTTCGTTGATTACCGGAGTTATGCCCATACTAAGTAATGTTTCTATGGTTGAGCGGGCGTTTAAAAAACGCCTGCGTATATCAAAATCATCCCAAGTGAGCAGTATTTGCGCACACTTAGCGCCATGTTTGGAGAAAGCGCTTTTGTAGGCATCCATCAGGATTATTTGGCCCAGGGAGGCAATCGCCATTAAAGAATGCGGACTTGCGGGTTTTTTCTTAAGGCCTAAAGCATCGGCTCCGGCGGCGATGGCCCCCGATGTTACTAATATAACTTTACAGCTTTGCATTTGCGCAGAGAGTATATCGCTGACGAAACCCTCCACCAGCTTTTGCTCCAATTTCCCGGTTGGCGCGATAACACTGCTGCCAATTTTTACGACAATTTTTTTCATAAGTTCAGGCTACAAGCTACAGGCTTCAGGTCTCAGGCTTAAAAAGTTCTAAGCTTGCGACCTGTGACTTGCGGCTTGAAGCGTTTTAATTATCTTTTCTTTCAATTCTTCTATTCCCGCGCCGTTAAGTGCCGATACCGGAATAATATTCTTTAAATCCGAGGTATTTTTATCTATTGTATCAACTTTATTCAATACATACAGAATTTTTTTACCCGCAAGCAACTCCTCATCGAGAGAAGAAACCTGTTCTTTGAGCGATGAAAATTCCTCTTTAAAGGCGGAAAAATTATCACTCACAAATAAAATTATTTTACTACGATATAGATGTTTAATAAAATTATTTTCCGCATAAGCATCTTTTACATTTTTTTTAAGCGGAGGCATATCCATGATTACGAACTTCCTGTACGCAGATTCAAATTGCGCCCATGCGCAGGCTTTTGTAGTAAAAGGATAATCAGCGACCTTGAAGTTTTTAGAAGTTAGCTTATTGAGCAGTGAGGTTTTCCCGTTATTGGCGAAGCCCAGAATAGCAACGTCATTTGGAATGCGGTAATCCAGGTAACAATCGCGTTCTTCCCCAGCTTGAGCTGGAAGGCTATACTCTTTTTTATAATTACCCCTGCCCCCTTCCCCTCCGCGGCAAATGAGGAATTCTTGAGCCATTTGGGCTAAATCAACTATGAGATTTCCCTCTAAATCTAATATTCGTGTGCCTTGTGGGACATTGACAATGAGGTTTTCTCCTCTAGCCCCCTTTCTATTATTCCGCTTGCCCCGTTCACCGCACGCTGCGATAAATTTTTTATTAATGAGGAATTTATTCAAATCATAAAGATGGGGGCTTACCTTAATGATAACATCGCCGCCTCCTCCGCCGTCTCCGCCTCCGCCGATAACGCGCCTGGCTGAAAGCGTTAGCTTAGAGCAGTCCCCTTCTCCGCCGTTCCCACCCTTACAATATATTTTTGCCTGGTCGATAATCATATAAACGCAGATTAGCGCAGATGAAACAACCTGAATAAAAAATTAATAAATCAACGCAGATGATCGCAGATATGATGGAAAATACAGATAAGGCTAATCATATTATACAAAACCTTTTTTATCTATCTGCGGTTATCTGTAGCTTCTAATCTGCGATTATCTGCGTAAAAAAGATTTTATAAATTAGGCGGGGATAATGCGGGAAATAGCAAGGAGAGTGTGAATTTGACGATGCCCCTTAATCCAACGCGATTTCTTTCTCCGGCGGTATTTGAAGCTGATGACCTTTTTGCCTTTGGCTTCGCCTTTTACCGTAGCTTTTACCGTAGCTTTTAAGACATAAGGGGTGCCGACTGTTACCGAAGAGTCGTCAACCAAGAGGAGTACCTTATCAAAGGTGATTTCTCCTTCTTTTTGCTTGAGCCTCTCAGCTTCGATAGAATCCCCTTCTTTAACCAGGTATTGTTTATTATCGATTTCTATAACTGCCCACATAAGGGAGAGATATTAACACAGAAAGCTTTTTGCGTCAAGTTTTTTCAGTAAAGACTTGATTACGTAGATTAGGGGAGTGATTACAGAGATTTAGGAAAAAACGGTTATTTTTAAGCTTATGAAAAGAGTTATTTCAGCAAATCCCTGTTTACTTCAACCTTTTTCTCTGCCTTAAAACCTTCGACCAGCTTCTGGACCGCTTGATTAAGTTCTTTTATTTTCAAATACTCTTCGATATAAGAGCTTACCTGCTCAAAAGGGGCAATATTTTGGCCGCCCTTTACATCGCTTAAATTGATAATGTAGAATTTACCATCGGAAGCCTTAAAAACATCAGAGGTTTCTCCCTTTTTTAAGGCAAGCAATTTATCCCAGAATTCCTTTGGTTTATCAGGCAAGTTAGGCGTATCGCTTTTGTCCGCCATGCCGGTTTCATTAGGCTCAATGTCATTATTTTTTAAAATTACATCTTTAACCGGAATAAATCCTGACTCTGCGCTTTTTACGCCGAATGCGGAATCCGGGTATTGGCGCGCAATTTTTTCGAAATTTCCCTCTTTTTGCAGTTTTGCTTTTATATCTTGCGCCTGCGCTTCTGTTTCGAAGGCAATACTTAATATTTTTACCTCTTTAGGCGGCGTGGCAAAAAGATCTTTATTTCTGTCATAAAAATTTTTAATTTCAGCGCTGTTTATGGCAATATTAGCCTGCAGCCCTTCCATTGCTTTTACCGCCAGCATCGCGCTGCGATAACGTTTAAGCGCCGCAATAACTTCCGGGTCCTGGTCCCTGCCGTCTTTTTCGGCAATTTGCGCCAAGATTTCTTGCTCGATAAGCTCGTTAAGCATTCTTTCTTTAAAATCAGGGTCTATCTCGATTTGCTGTTGCGCAAGATAAGGTTTTAACTTCTCCAATGCTTTATTGAATTCATCCAACGTTACGGACCAGTCTCCCACTCTTGCCAAAACATCATTCTTTTGCGCCTCTTGATTTGCGCTGATTGTAGTTCCCTGTATTGGCGCGGCTGACTGTTGCGCCTGCGCAAAAGCGCCTGTCGTGATGACGGCCAATAATGCGAAACCAACTGAAATAATCACAGCTTTATTCACGAAGCCCTCCTTTAATGGTAGAGGCGGATTGCCGCGGAACAATACGCGGAACAACGCTGACTCCGCGTTCATCCGCGTTTTAATCAGCGGGTATCCGCTTCTAAAGTTCGTTTGAATTGTTTTAAAAGCTTTCTCACTTTTCTGGTGGGAAGCCCGACCACATTGTCATAATCGCCTTCAATTTTTTCGACAAATACATCGCCGATAGCCTGTACAGCGTAAGAGCCGGCCTTGTCTCTGAAATCGCCGTTTTTTAAATAACTTTCGATTTCTTCCTTTTTTAGTTTTCTAAAAGTTACAGACGTTATTTCGTAATCGTTTAATATTTTCCCGTTATCGTGTTTATATAAAGTTACCGCGGTAATTACGCGATGAGTAGTGCCCGATAGCCTCTTTAGCATTTTTTTTGCCTCTAAGAGATTTTTTGGTTTTCCAAAAATTGTGCTCTTTAAGGCAACTATTGTGTCTGCCGCGACAACTATTGCGTGCGGATACCGTTTTCCTACTACGCAAGCTTTTTCTTGAGCCGCCTGCAGGGCAAAGATTACCGGGTCAATCTCCTGTATTTTTGTTTCATCTACCCGGCTTGGTGCCACAGTAAAGCGGCGCACTATTTTTTTAAATAGTTCTTTCCTGCGAGGAGATTTGGATGCAAGGATTATATGCATAACTTAATTTTATTTAAGTGTGGATGTCACGGATTGTTGCGGATTGGACGGATGAATTTATCGATAATCTGCGGCATCCGTAGTAATCCGTCTGCATCCGTAATCACTTAAAACAATTTAGTGGACAATTATAGCAGAAAATAGAATTATTGTTATAAAGAAAATTTGTACATTCGCGCCGCCAAAATTATGCCGGCGGCGCTCAGTATTCCGCCCTGGAACCTCGGGGCTAGCCGGAGAGTTGCAGGGGGCTTCATTTTATAATATAATTTAAAGGGAGTATGTGTATTAAAATTGACATAAAAAAAATCATGGGGATGCAGATAAACCTTGGAATAGCTATATGCCTACTGTTTGCTGCATTCCTGTTTTATCTTAAAAATTTCGAGAAAAACAACATATTCTATCCTTCACGGAAAATTAGCGCTACCCCAAAAGACGCAGGGCTAGATTACGAAGATGTAAGTTTTTCCGCTTCGCTCGGCTCAGGCCCGCAGGGTAAAGTCACCTTAAACGGCTGGTTTATTCAGGGCAAAAGTCAAGCGCCTGTTATTTTATTCTGTCACGGTAATGCCGGGAATATAAGCCACAGAATACCGCTCCTTGAACTTTTTCATCAGGCCGGCTTTAGCGTTTTTATTTTCGATTACAGAGGGTACGGCCGAAGTACCGGCAGACCATCCGAGCAGGGAATTTATGATGATGCTTTCGCTGCCTATCAATATCTTCTTAAAGAAAAATACGTTTCTCCCGGAGATGTGATAATCTACGGAGAATCAATTGGCACTCAAGCAGCAGTAGATCTAGCTTCACGCGCCCCCGCAGGGCTTCTGGTTCTGTATAGCGGTTTTAGCTCTGCTGCGGATATGGGCAAGGCTATATTTCCCTGGTTTCCGGAATTCCTCCTGCGCGCGCTTTCAAGCGTCAAATTTGATTCTCTGTCTAAAATCAAACAGATATCTATTCCCAAACTTATTATCCACAGCAGAGAGGATGAGATGGTGCCTTTTAGGCTAGGAGAGAAGCTTTTTGCCGCGGCCAAAGCCCCTAAAGAGTTTTTGATAATGCGCGGCGGGCACAATGAAGGCGCTTATGCGTATCAGGAGGAATTTATCAGAGCTTTTACAGCCTTTGTAAATAAATATAGCCGTAAGTAGTTTTCGCCGAACAAGTATCTTTTAGAGAAAAACTAGTTAAACATGAAACTGGCCCCTTAAGTGAACCTTCTTTAAAATCTTTAAGGCTTCTAAGACCAACCTTTTATTTTTCGGATTAAAATACTGTATAAGCGCCCGCTGCATTTTTCTTTCCTTTTGTGCCCTGGGCACATAAATAATTTGCGAAGTCAGAGGGTCTTTTCCTGTATAAAAAATGCAGCCGCTTAGGGTCAGGGGCAGGGGTATAAAATCTTGTATCTGTTGCGGCCTGATTTTTTTGCGTATTAGATATAGCGCTAAATCCAAAGCATCTTGCAGGGTTGTGCCTGGGTGTCCTGAGATGAAATAATTTACCAGATAAAGTTCTTTTTTAACCTCTGCGGACGCTGCGCGGTATTTTTCCACAAACTTTTCATAAGAAGCCAGGGCTGGTTTATTCATAACTTTTAATACTTTTTCAACATTATGTTCCGGGGCTACCTTCATCTGGCCGCTTATGTGGCTTGCGCATATATTTTTCAGGTAGTTTTCCGCTGTTTCATCGGTAAGCAAGTCGTAACGAAACCCGCTTTCTATAAAAACATGTTTTACTTTTGGCAGGGCCAGCAGCGCTTTATAAAGTTCCAGGCTTTCTCTATACCCTAATTTTAAATGCGGGCATTGTTTTGGCATTAAGCATTGTTTATGAGCACAGGCGCCTTCCCTGTTCCAGCGGCCGCAACGGCTGTAGTATAGGTTAGCGGTAGGGCCTCCTACGTCGGTGATTGTTCCTCTAAAATTTTTCTGCCGCGTTAAAAGCAGGACTTCGCGAAGTATAGATTCTTTGCTGCGCGAGGTAACAATTCTTCCCTGATGCGCATAAAGAGAGCAGAAGTTGCATTCTCCGCAGCAGCCTCTATTTGAAATAATAGAAAAACGCACTGTTTCAAAACCGGATACGCCGCCCTGAGTGTTATAATCCGGATGAGGCGCGCGCATATAGGGCAGCTCAAATATTTTACCAAGCTCTTCTTGCGCCAGTGGCGGGGCAGGGGGAAATTGCACTATTAAGCGTCCGCTGTGGCGCTGAATAAGCGTTTTCCCTCTAAAAGGGTCCTGGTTGCGGTAAAATATCCTGAATGCTTCATTGAATTTATCTCTGTCTGCTTTTGTTTCTTCGCAAGAGGGAAGCTCCAAATATTCTCCAAGCCCGCTTGTATCTTTTTGCGCAATGGTTGTGCCTGGAATATTTGTCAGAGGCAAATTTTTTCTCCTGCGGCGCGCTATTTCTACTATCTGTTTTTCAGCCATGCCGTAAACTAAAATGTTTGCTCTTGAATCCAGGAGAATTGAGCCGCGCACGCGATTTTCCCAGAAGTCATAATGCGCAAATCTGCGTAACGATGCTTCTATCCCCCCTATTACAATGCAAGTATCGCTATAGGCCTTGCGCACCATATTTGCGTAAACAATTACCGCCCTGTCTGGCCGTAAATTCGGTTTTGTGCCTGGTGAATAATCGTCGGACCGGCGGCGGTGCATGTTGGTTGTGTAATTTGCCACCATAGAATCAAGGTTTCCGGCGGATATTCCAAAAAATAAGCGGGGTTTACCTAATCTGACAAAATCATCCGGCTTGCGCCAATTGGGTTGGGCGATAATCCCTACTTTATAGCCGGAATTTTCCAAAACCCTGCCTATTACGGAGGTGCCGTAAGAGGGGTGGTCCACGTAGGCATCACCGCTGATAAGGATGATGTCCAGGCTCTCCCAATTTGTCTTTTTTAGGTCGGCTTTTGAAGTAGGTAAAAAGGAGTTCATTAACGGGGATTACTCGCTCGCAGGGCCAGGCTTTCCTTCGTCTTGCGGTTTTTTAATTTCGTCTTGTTTTGTTACTTGAGGTTGCTGCGGCTGCCCGCCTTGACTCGTTCCAGGCGAGGCAGGGGTAATTTGTGGCTGTTTTTTCACTTTCTCAGCTTCTACGGAAGCTTTTAAAATAGCTTTTTGCTGTTGCGCCAGTTTATCTTTTAAGTCCTGATTTTCTTTCATGCATTTAGAAAGGGTTTCCTGATTTTTTGCGTATCCCTCTTTCGCTCTTGCCAGTTGGTCACGCAAGTCAGAATCCTCTTTTTTTATTTCCTGAAGCTCATTTTTTAACGTTTCAACATCTGCCTTTAACTTGTCGCGCTCATCTTTAATGGCGGCAGCTTCGTTTTCCAAGTGCAGCTTATCTTCAGATGCTCCCGCTGCCCCTTCTTGACCGTTTTCTTTTTTCGGAGAGCGCAGCATGATAACGATTAAGGCAACGCCTATTAAAACTAAAATAACAACGATAGAACCCATAAAATCCTCCGTCAATATAAAAATTTAATATATTTTAAAATTAATTATACCATAAATTTTTCAAACCTGTAATTTAATTATCTAATTTAAAAACTTGGTCTTAAGGGACTTTATTTGATTATCAATTTCGCAAATCCGCGCATCAATATCATGGATACGCTGCGCATATTGTTTTTTTGTTTCGTTGCTGTGATGGCTGTATTTGTTTACGATGATGCGTTCTTTGACATAACGCTCCGCCTGGAGCTCTTCTTTTTCTTTTCTTAATTGTTTTATCTGGGCAGATAAGAAAGCGTTATAAGATTTCTGTTTTTCCTCGTAGCTAGCGTCTGCTTTTTGTTTTGATTGTTTCTCGAGTGCCTGGTAGGTTGCGTGCCATTTTCCTTTTGAGACATGCGGCTTTGAGCCGGCTATTTCTCCTTTTGCTTTTTTTTCGAGGTAATAATCAAAATTCCCCGGGTACTTTATCACTCGCCCGCTTTTTACCTCAAAGACTACATTGGCAAGAGAACGGACAAAATGGATATCGTGGCTGATAAAAACTAGCGTTCCCTCGTATTCCCCAAGCGCCTTAATCAGGGCATCTACGGCATCCACGTCAAGATGCGTGGTGGGTTCATCCAGCAGCAGAAAATTTGGAGGGTTAATGAGGAGTTTAGCCAGTATAAGCCGGCTTTTTTCTCCCCCCGAAAGCACGCTTACTTTCTTATCAGAGTCATTTCCGCTAAACAGAAACGCCCCTAAAATAGTGCGGACGGTTTCTTCGGACATATACTTTTGCGCCGCAGAGTGCGCCTCACCAAGCACGGTATTGTCGGCGCTTAACACGTCCATGCGGGTTTGCGAAAAATATCCTGTTTTTACATTATGCCCTAAAATGCGTTCTCCTGCGTCAATATTTACCACGCCTGCCAGGATTTTTAAAAGAGTGGATTTACCTGCACCATTTTCTCCTGCAAGCACCGCTTTCTCGCCTTTGGTGATTTCGAAATCAAAATCTTTATAAACGTTTATGTTCCCGTAGGATTTAGATATTTTACTAAGCGTTATTATTCTCTGCCCGCTTGATTCGGTCAAAGGAAAGCGAAAGGTGCGGATGCTTTCACGTATGTCAGGCGGGATTAAAATCGGCTCCATCTGCTCAAGCATTTTGCGCTTGGCGCGCACTTGTGAAGCTTTGTTCGGTTGCGCGTGGAAACGGTCGATGAATTCCTGTAATTGGTTTATCTTTTTTTCCTGTTCCTTGAATTGTTTGGTCAGGTGCGTTGTGCGTTCCCCGCGTATCGTTAAATACTGCTCATAATTTCCATGTATCTTTACAAGCTCGCCATTCTCCAGAACCAGCGTGTGAGCTGTTACTTCATCCAGGAAATCTCTATCGTGAGAAATTATGATAAATGTCCCTTTGAAGGAAGCCAGGTAGTCTTTAAACCAAATCGCAGCATTTAAGTCAAGGTGGTTGGTGGGTTCATCCAACAACAGGATGTCATATTCGTAAGTCAAAAGCTTACTCAGGAGAACGCGCATCTGCCATCCGCCGCTTAAATCTTGCACCGGCCGCGCAAAGTCTGTTTGTTTAAACCCTAAGCCGGCAAGTATCTTTTTTGCGGTATGCTCAAGGCTCATATAGCCCAATATTTCTAGTTGGTGTATTATGTCTCCATAACGCTTTGTGGCGGTTTCGTTTTTGGCCTCTAAGCGTTCCTTTTCCTGCTTTAAGTCCATTATTGTTTTGTCACCTTCGAGCAATTCCGCAAGAACACTTTTTCCTGAAGCAAAGTGCGATTCCTGTGGCAGATAACCTATACGAATGTTTTTATAGGTGTGGATATGGCCAGAATTTGGTTCGCTTTCACCCAAGATGAGGGAGAAAAGAGTTGATTTACCTGCGCCGTTAGGGCCGATGAGCCCTATTTTCTCTCCGCGGTTTATAGAAAGAGAAACGTCCTTAAAAAGAATCTTTGTGCCGTAGCTTTTGGATAGGTTATTAAGGGTAATCATTAGCTCGCGAGCTCATGAGCTGATGAGCTCACGAGCTATTATTGTTATTCTTAGTCCAGCTTTCTTATTTAAGCTCTAGGTTTGTGTTTGTGCCCGTGGGCTTTGGCTCTTCTTCCTGCGGTTTAGCAATCCCTATGTTTTGCAAGGCTGTTTTGGCTTTATCGCGTACTTCTTTATATTCGTCGCCGGCAAGTTTCTTAAGCGCATCAGTGGCCTTAGCGTCTTGTATCTCTCCAAGCGCCTCTGCGGACGCTGCGCGCACCTCTTTGTATTTATCGTTCAAAGCAGAAATTAGCGGTTCTACGGCTTTTGAGTCTTTTATTTTGCCAAGAGCGCCCGCTGCATCCATGCGTACTAAAGCCGCGTTATCTTTCAGGAGCTCGATAAGAGAATCTACTGATTTAGCGTCTTTCATTTCTCCCAGAGCTTCTGCGGATAATTGCCTGACGCTTGAGTCAGCGTCCTTTAGGGCGGCGATGAGAGAATCGCTGGCGCGGTTATCGCGAAGTTGCGCCAAAGCTTTTATAACAAATTTTTTGACCTCGGTGTTTGCATCATTAAGTAAAGCTAATAGTGCTTCGGTGGCTTTTGTATCCTGTATAAAACCAAGGGCCTGCGCTGCACACATGCGCACATTTGCGTTTTTATCGCGAAGCGCGGCGATTAACGGTTCCACTGCGCTGCCATCTTTTATTTTTCCCAAAGATTGCGCCGCACGCCTTCTTACATCTTCCGAGGCATCGCCAAGCGCATTTATTAACGCCTGCACGCTAGAGGGGTCACTCTTTCTTCCTAATTCAGTAACGGCCATAGCCCGTTCGTTAGGGTCGCTTGAGCGCAACTTTTCTATTGTGTTTTGAGCGCAAAAGGCGCTTGTTACCATTGCTGCGAACATAATAGTAACCACTGCTATAGAAATACAAACTTTCTTACCCATGATACCTCCTCTTTAAGAAGTTACATCTCAATAATAAAATTTAATGTCCAATGCCTAAATCCGAATGACGAATGAATGTGTATTATTTGGATGTCAAGTTTACAATTCTTAAACTTAAGGTTACGTCTTACGTCTATCGGTTGCACAGCTCGTATCGTTGGGCGGTAAACGTAAATCGTCGTTATTTTTGCTGATATTTTTTAACGCAACCCTACAACGCAACCCCTGGCTGCCGCAGGCAGGGTAACGAGCCTCGCAACCGTTTAACGTATGACGCGATGACAAAATGTAAACACATCTCCCGAATTATACAATGAACGACCTAAACACCAATATCCAATTGGGATATTTGGCCATTGGGATTTTATTCGTCATTGCATCATTGGGCATTTAAATAAAGATGCATTATGTAACCTTAATTATACTCAGTCTTCTGTGTTTGAGCCTCTGATTAAAACAAGAATAGCCGAGTGCGGTATGACTATATAATGTTTTTTTTCAAATTCAATTTCAACCCCCTGGTCACGCAGGAATATACAGTAATCCTCTTCTTGCGCCTGCAGGGGAAAATATTTATCTATCGCAGCTTTTGCCCAGGGCTCCTGTTCCAGGGCTGTCGGATCAGGCACGGGGTAACCGGGGCCGGTCTTTACGATTTTACCGGTTTGAATTTTTTCTTTTTCTTTTACGTTCTGCGGAAGATACAGCCCGGCATCGGTCCTTCCTTCGCCTTCATCCGGTTCTATGAGGACCTTGTCTCCGACAAGAATGAGATCTTTTTTTATCACTGCATCCCCTTTGCTTTTTTAATTAAGGTTTCCTCGTCTGCGCCATCGTCAGGGTATGTCGCTACCCCGCAATGGAGTTTTATTATATCATTTAATTTTTGCCCATTTATATAATTTTGTAAAGATTGCTGCAGGCGCTCCAGAAAGACTCGTGAATTTTCTTTATCGCATTCGCGCAAAACAGCGATGATTTCTCCGGCATCTTCGATTACGACATCTTCTCCGCGCCGCAAACTGCTTTTTACTATCTCCCCCAGTGTTTTTAACAACGCAGGCAGCGCTTGGGCTGAAAGTTTTTGTTGCAGGCTTTCGAAAGAAAGTATCGATACTATAACCAGCGAAACTTTAGCGTTATTTTTAATCGATTTTTCTATGTCGCAGGCAAGGCACTTCTTTAAGAGGGTTTTCGCGCTATACCTTGGTAAGGTAAAAATAAAGCTACTGCCGCGCTCTGGTTTACTTTCAACCCAAACTTGCCCATCGTGCATGTTTACTATGCTTTTTACTAAAGACAGGCCGATACCCAGCCCTTTTTCGCCTTCTTGGCCAGAGCGCGTAAATTGCTGGAATTTGCTGAAAATTTTCTTCGCATTTTCGCCGGTTATGCCGCAGCCGGTATCAGTTACGCTGCAGGTGATCATACTTTCTGTTTCTTTTACGGAAATTTCTATAAACCCTGTTTGCGTAAATTTTGAAGCATTTTCTATAAGGTTAATAAAAACTTCTTTTATCCCCTCTTCGTTGATATAAACTTCAATTTTTTCTTTAGCAAACAGAAGCTTTAATCCCAGGCCTTTTTCGGTTATTCTCTGGCGTAATAAATCCGCCACTTGCCGTATCAGGAAAACGATATCAACAAAGTCCCTTTTAAACTCTTTTGCCCCGGATTCTATTTTTGAAATATTAAGAAGTTTATTAATAATATGCGCTAAGCGGTCAGTGTTGTTTTTGGCTATGTTTAATGTTTTTTCCTGCTGTTCATTAATTTCCCCGATAACTTTACCTAAAACAAGGTTTATCGCTTCCTTGGTGATGGCAAGAGGGGTTTTTAGCTCGTGGGAGATGGTATTGATGAAATCATCTTTTAAATCTTCAAGCGCCTGGCGTTTGGTTATATCCGTGGCTATTCCCCTATATCCAAAAAAGTTACCTCGAGCATCTACTATTGGAGTGCCGCTTGCCTCAAGCATACAGGGAGTTCCGGTTTTACTTAAGTAAGGGGCAATAAAGTTTGTTAACGGTTCCTTTTTGCTGAAAATCCCGAATACCTCATCTTTTAATGTGCCCTGTAGTTCGCAGGCAAAAAAATCATAGAAATATTTTTTGCCCACGACCTCTTCCCTCGTATATCCTAATATTTTCTCTACAGCGCGGTTAGAATAGACATATAATCCGTCTTTATCCACTTCCCAGATCCACTCGCATGCGTTATCCGCTATTTGCGTAAAGCGCTTATCGCTTAAACGCAAAGCTTCTTCTGCCTCTTTGCGGCTGGATATATCGCGTACGTATTCAATAACTCCTTTCATTGAGCCGGTTTGTTTATCGATGAGCGGAAAACTATAGAGGTCAAGCCAACCGACAATTTCTCCCTGGGCGTTTCGCTTAGGCACTTCTTCATGCGCCGCGATGCCTTTTTCGAGAGTGTGTTTTGTCGGGCATACTTCGCAATAATCTTTGCGCCCGTGGTAAGCCTGAAAACATTTTTTTCCTACCAGAGGCATGGCGTGAGCATACCATTGCTCCATTACCGGGTTTACCCGCACAATATTCATTTCTTTATCGAGAATACTGATGCCGTCTTGGATACTCGCGAAAAAGCTCGACAAGAACCTCTCTCCTTCCCGTAATGCCTCCTCTGTTTCTTTGCGGTCGGTAATATTCTGGATTTGAAAAACAAAATAGAGCGGCTCACCGCTCTTGGCACTGACCAGTGCCGCGCTTAATAGGACCCATAAGATATGGCCTGATTTATGTATATAGCGTTTTTCTTTATGGTAATAAAGAATTTCGCGGCTTAACATTTTTTGCACGTAACTAACGTCGGCGCCCAAATCATCAGGATGAGTAATTTCCTGGAAACTCATGGTGAGAAGTTCCTCTTCTGAATACCCTACGATTTCACAAAGCACGCGGTTAACTTTTAGCCATCTTCCGTCAAGGTCAACCAGCGCCATGCCTATCCCCGCATTTTCAAATGCGCGCCTAAACCGTTCTTCGCTCTCGCTCAACGCCGCTTCTGTTTTGCTTTGTTCTATACGGGAACGCAGCACTGTTGTGCCGTAAGATATATCGTTTGTCATTTCCACAAGCAAACTGACCTCGTCTGCATTGAAAGCGTCTGGTATGCTTGAATAAATATTAAGCGTTCCTATTGTTTTATCCCCGATGACCAGAGGCAGGGCGATGGAAGAGGCATAGCCTCTCTCGAGTGCCCTGGAGCGCCATATGCCATATTGCGGGTCAATAAGGATATTTCTGTTTATGCTCGGCTTGCCGGTACGGATAGCTATCCCGGTCGGGCCCTGGCCAAGCTCATTATCTCCCCAGCTTAGCTCTAAACCCGCCAGATAACCATCTTCATAGCCAGCCCATGCAACAGGACGCACGCTTTTCTTTTCATCGCTTTGCGCAAATCCGGCCCAGGCAAAACGGTACTGCCCGACGTCAATCGCTATCTTGCATATATTTTGCAAAAGCTCAACCTCATCGTAAGCGTGCACCAGCGCATGCGAGCATTCGGTAAGCATCTGCAATTTTCTATTAAGAGTTTCTAAATTTTTTTGAGAAATTTTTAGATAAGTGATATCTTTGACGAGCGCTTCGACGATGCGTTTCCCTTTTGCGCCCGGAGCCCGGACGAAAGCGTCATAAAGCACCCATTTGTCTTCGCCTTTTAAGGTTTTAAAATAGTATTCGCATTGGCGAAGCTGGCCTCCCGCCAAGTCCGTTTTCCTGATATTTTCCGGCTTCTGGCCATATACAAATATATCTTCCAGATATTTTCCTATTAAATCCTTTGGCTTATAATGCAGGCCCAGTATATTGACCAGCCCCTGATTAGCGAAGAGTATCTTTTCATCGTCAAGGCTATAGCAACATATGCCAAAACCCGCCAATTCGGCCAGCTTCTTGAAGAAATAAGAACCCTCTGCGCTTATTAGGGTTTTTGCATTTTTGTTTTTAGGGGAAGTTTTTTTGCTGCGCATATTATTATATTATTAAGGTAAGTCCACTTCTGATTATAGTGCGTATTGGCGCAACTTTAAAGTGTTTTCTGGATGCTGAATCGCATGTATTTAGGGCTGGAAATTTACGCAGGAGTTACTTCAGATAGCCTCTTTCAAAATATTTTTTTCTGCCACGATTATTAAAATCGTCTGCCAATGTTTCAGGAACGCCCCTTTAAGACTTTTTCTATTTTTGCCCAGGTATCCCGCAAGCTTATAGTGCGGTTGAAGACTAATCTTTCGCCAATCGAATCCTTCTCGTCAATATAAAAATAGCCCAGGCGTTCAAACTGATAATGCGTTCTTGGTTTAGCTTCCATGATAGCCGGCTCAAGTTTGCAGTCCGTTATAATTTCCAGTGAGCGCGGGTTGATGTTAGCCTTGAAGCCTTCCGGCGCATCATCCGGGTTCGCTTTCATAAATAGCCTGTCGTATAACCTGATTTCAGCGCTTTGAGCCTGTTTCGCGGAAACCCAGTGTATGGTTGATTTTACTTTTCTTCCGTCAGGAGCATTGCCCCCGCGCGTTTGTGGGTCGTAGGTACAATGCAGTTCTTTGATTTCGCCGCTTGAGTCTTTAACCACATCCACGCATTTGATAAAATAGGCGTAACGCAGGCGTATTTCACGCCCCGGGCCAAGCCTGAAAAATTCCTTTGGAGGGTTTTCGCGAAAATCGTCTCTTTCTATGAAAAGTTCCCGCGAAAAAGGCACCTTGCGGCTGCCCATGTTTGCATCCTCGGGGTTATTTATAGCCTCCAGTTCTTCTGTCTGATTTTCCGGATAATTTATAATAACAACTTTAAGCGGGTGCAATACCGCCATAAGGCGCTGCGCCGTTTTATTTAAGAGGCCGCGCACTGCTTCTTCAAGTATGGCTATATCGATGGTGCTGTTAAATTTAGCAACGCCTATCTCATCGCAGAAATTGCGTATCGCCTGCGCGGGAAAACCTCTGCGGCGCAGGCCCGCAATAGTGGGCATACGCGGGTCATCCCAGCCGCTTACAAGTTTTGACTGGACAAGTTCGAGCAGTTTTCTCTTGCTAAGTATAGTATAGGTCATATTAAGACGGGCGAATTCTATTTGCTGCGGATGAAATATTTGAAGCTGTGCCAAGAACCAATCATATAAAGGCCTGTGGTTTTCAAACTCCAGGGTGCATATGGAGTGGGTAATTCCTTCTACGGAATCTTCCAGGCCGTGCGCCCAATCATAGGTCGGGTATATGCACCAGGCATCTTTCGTGCGGTGATGAGCCGCATGTAAAATACGGTACATAACCGGATCGCGCATGTTAAGATTAGGATGGCTCATGTCTATTTTTGCCCGCAAAGTCTTTGCGCCGTCAGGGAATTCTCCCTTGCGCATGCGTTCAAATAAATCCAAGTTTTCCTCTATGGAGCGGTTTCTATAGGGGCTTTCTTTGCCTGGGGTGGTTAAAGTACCGCGATATACGCGCATTTGCTCTGCGTTTAAATCGCAAACGTAGGCTTTCCCTTTTTTAATCAACGCGACAGCATACTCGTGCATCTGCTCAAAATAATCAGAAGCATAAAGAGTAGGCTCCTGCCACTTTGCTTCCAGCCAGCTGACATCTTCGATAATAGAATCTACGTATTCCTGTTCTTCTTTGCAGGGATTGGTATCATCAAAACGCAGGTTGAACTTGCCGTTATACTGGCAGGCAAGGCCGTAATTTAAGCAAATTGATTTGGCATGGCCTATATGCAGATATCCGTTGGGTTCAGGAGGGAATCGGGTGTGGACTTTACCGGAAAACTTCCCTATTTTATTGTGCTCGTCAATAATTTCGGTAATGAAATTCGGCTTCATAATAGGAGGGATTATTGTAACATATCTATTAAAAAAATCATTGTAAATCGCAAAGGGCGGGTTATATTAAAAAGTTTTACCAGTCCCGCAAGAGGTAATCTTCTTGATCGTATCGGCCATCTTTATTGACATCATAATATGTTGGCTCTACGGAAGCCACATAGTCTATCTCTTTATCCGGAGCGCCTATAGCGCGCATCGCTTCTTTTTGGAAATTGAGGCATTCTATCTCAGCATCTTTTCCTGTCCAGACACCAGCAGGTACCGGATCTCCATGAATTTTCTGATAAGAAAAATATTGCTGTGAATGGTAGGCGTCATGAGCAATGATCCCCGCGCACCAGGTAAGAGAGTAAAATGCGCTTTTGGCGCTTAATTCGAATGTCGGCGGATTAATGTATACGTTCATTCCGCTACGAGGCGACTCCTGTATCCTGCCCACGTACTCTTTAACGGTATTAAAAGCAAAAAAGGCATTTTTGTTAAGAAGCCCCAATGCTTTTCCTACATGCAATACGAATTCGTGGCTGCCGACTATCTCTATGCCTTGAAAATTGCCTATTTCTGCTTGAGCAATAGTATTCAATGAAACGAGAAGGAAAAAAAGGCTAATTAAAACTTTTATTTTGGTGTTTATTTAACCTCCTTTATTTCTCACCTTCAAGGCGGCTTAAGAAAATTACCACGTATAAATTACCTGCAAAACTTCGATTTTTTATTGCTTTGATCCAGAAACTTTAAAACCCCACCCCTGAAGGAGTGAGGTTTTGGTGCAGACTTAGCTTAAATATGCGACTTACTTTATTTTCATTGACCGCGCGATGCGCATAAAGGCCGAATCGTATTTGCTGAATTCTTGCGCCGGGCTCTCGTATCTTAAAAAATAAAAATTATTATTTTTCTTTGAAATAATAATTTTTTCTTTCACAGGAATTAATTTCGATTTAACATCAAGAGTATTTTCCAACATCAGATAAGATAACTCTATAACAGTAGCCTCTGCATCGAGAACTTTATTTTTTGATATAGACAATATCTTAGCATCTTTCAATTTCATTCTTTTTGCCAATAAGCCATCTTCCGCCGCCTTTAAAGTAGGGGCCTCGAGTTTAATTTTTGAAATATCTTTCACGGTTAAGTCAATAAGCACTCTTGGACTTTTTTTGCCTTCTTCAAAGGGAAAGAAAAGTACCTGGGCATAACTGGTATCAGCACCCCTGGTTTCGCTATATCGCCAACCTGCGATATAATCCATGGAAATATTTATTAAAGGGTCTTTACTGGAATATTTCTCGAATTTTATAGCGGAACAGCCAAAAGTATTCATCATAAGAACCGCTCCTAATATTAAAAAATAATATTTTTTTAAACTTAATTTCATACCATCTCCCTGACTAATAATTGGGTAATATTATTCCGATAGAAGCATACTGGGTTTTTATGGTCGACTTCATATAATCTTCACCTTGATTATATATGCCTAACCAAGCATCATTATTGACATCTGTTGCGGTTTGTTTCAATTCTTGCCACGCTGCCATCTGATTACAAAAACAATCATATTCCTGGTTAACGGAATTATCAGGTACGCTAAGCTGCTCTCTTGTTAGCTCCGGATGCCTCTCTATGGTGGTATTAATCCAATATTCCTGGTGATAATCATAATCAGCATGCGTTGCCTCGTGAGCGATTAAGGCTGCGATTGCCGCAGTAGGGTTGCCCTGCTGGTCTGTATTAACGTATATTGTATTTGTACTGCTCATCCACCACGCCCCGATATAAGACGGAGCAGTTTGATACAGCACGCTAATGTGGTTATCTTCTATTAATTCTGGAACATATAGTGCAGAAGTAGAACTTTCAAGAAGGCTTAAAGCGCTTTGTAAGCCATCATCTATTGTCCCAGCCTCTCCGCCTCTAGCGAGGATATTGGACCAACCGCCTCCAGAGTGAGAAACAGAACCAAAACCGCCGCCCCCACCGCCAGAGCCTCCGTCATCTCCGCCTCCGTCATCGCCGCCGCCAGAGCCTCCGCCGCCACCAGAGCCGCCGCCCCCACCGCCAGTGTCGCCACCGCCACCGCCAGTGCCGCCACCGCTGTCACCACCGCCAGAGCCTCCGCCAGAGCCTCCGCCGCCCCCTCCGCCAGAGCCACCACCACCGCCCTCCTCACCACTATCGGAGCCTGAACCGCCAGTGCCGCCGCCTGTGTCGCCGCCCTGGCCAGAGTCTGTTACCTGAAGCACCCCATCTTTATTTAAAGCCAGGACTATTTCATCAGTATCAATTTTTGTGGCTAAAATAGTAAAATCGTCATCGCTTACTCCAACCACTTTATATTCATAATCTTTGGGAACAATAGTGAGGGATAAAAGATTGTTAACTTCTTCGGCATTACCAGCTGCTATGAAGGTTCCGTTTTGGGTTTTTTGAGCAAATTCCGCTTCTCTGATAAGAGCCGCATTATGAATTGCTTCATTTCTTTTAGCATATTCTATGGTGCCGTTATATATAAGAAGTGCCGTTGCAGCCAAGATCCCTACCACCACTAAAACAATGATTAATTCAAGTAAACTGAAGCTTTTCCTTTTAATTTTATGCATAATTTAAGGGTTTTTCCCTTAGTTCGAAGATACCACAAAAAATCCTAAATAACAAGCTTCAAACTTTTTCGAGCCCCCGGGATTTTATTGCGTTTGCTTTGAGAGGTATTCCAGGGCATTTTTTGCGTCTGCGTCTTCGGGCTTCAGGGCTAAAACTCTTTCCCAGAGCTCTTTTGCTTTAGTAAAATCTCCTGTATTTTTGTATGCAATGCCCAGGTTATATAAAGCTGATTCGTTATCCGGTTCCAATGTAATCAGCTTGTTGTATTCTTCTATGGCCTTAGCGTATTCTTTCGCCTCCATGAATAGTTCAGATAAATTATTCCTTATTTCCGCTCTATTCTGGTTATAGCCCAGGGCCTTATAAAATAATTCTTCAGCCGTTTTGTAACGTTTTTGCCCGGCATAAATAGCGCCCAGATTATTAAAAATTCTCTCATCAGCGTCATCGTGGTTTATAAGATATTCATAGTCTTCAATTGCCATCTCTGTGTCGCCCGCCTTCTGGCTTAGCATGCCACGCAGATAACGGATTTCGACATTATTAGGAGAAGTTTCCAATAATGTGCCGCAAAGTTTTTCCGCCTCGGCATATTTTTTTTGTTTTATAAATTCCTGTATTTGCTTGGTGAGAAAAGCGACGTCATATTTTGAAATTGAACCGTCGTTATTTTCAATTCTGCTGATGGTATTGATGTCTATTCCCGTAGAGCCCACGCTTTGTTTTATCCAGAGAGTATCTTTATCGCGGTAGATTATTCTAACGTTTATTGCTCTACCGTCTTTATAATATATATTTTCCGACTGGCATTGAGGATAATGAGACAGAAATGTAAGCAGGATTAAAATTGAAAGGTGGGGCCGTTTTAGAAATTTAATTATCGTAGCCATAAACTGTTCTTAATGCTAAGCATACTATTTCAAGCTGTGAGTGTCAAGCTTAAAACTATTTGAAACCGAATTTAGCGGTTCCTGCCATAACGCAGCACAATAAAGACAACTAGATTCAGGCTAGCCAGTAAAAAGCAAGTCGAGAAAATGCCCATAATCGGGATTAAAAAAACAACGCTTAAGGCCCCGAAGCACGCACCCAATAAATCTAAGCCATAAGCAAACGCGGCTGTTTTTTCTATCCCGGCGCTTTCTGCTTGGAAAAGATATATGTGGTTGGCTTGAGCAAATATGGCGCCGCCCAGGAGTCCGGAAAGCAAGGAAAGTGCTGGGAAAAATAAGTTTGCGCCAAGCCAGGATATGGAAGCAAGGTTCAAACTAGCCAGTCGCGATAAAATCAGCGGTAAAATCAAAAAAAGCGCGGCGGCTGCCAGCTGGATGCCTAATAGGCGCGAATATGTTTTTTGTTCAGGCGCTTTTGCTTTAGTAAAACGCCAGGCGCTCACGCCCAGGCCCAGCATAAAAGAGGCAAATAGAGTTCCGATTTTATAGAAGAGGTAGCCGTAAATAACTTGAAAGGCATAAATCAGGATTATCTGCAATACGCTCTGGCAAAACCCGGCAGTTATTAATGCGGCTGAAATTGAGTTTCTTGGCTGCCTTGCTCCAAAAAAAGCTATGCCAAATAAAAAAAGAGCGAAAATTAGGTAAATCTTTTTTTCACTTACCTGTTTCAAAACTTTAGTAAATATTGATTCTCTAAAACGGGAGCCCCATGAGATAATTCCGTAATAATACAAGCGAGGTTTAAAATCGCGGTTAATTCTTACCGGGACATTTCTTTCCAGAATAGAATTTAAATAATTAATTTTGTCAGGGTTCAATCTGCTGATTAAGTAATATTCCCGCACATATTGCAAATTTAAACCCGCATCCTTTGCCCTTTGCATGAGTATATTAAAATCTAAAGTTAATTCTCCCTTTGTATCAGAAGCCAGGAAATATACCGTCTCTCCGGGAATAACCTTAACTTCTTTAAACACAGTTTTCAAGGTGCTATAAACAGAGCGCAGGAAATCCGCTCCTTCCGCGTTGATATAGTTTTCTGAAGCATTAAGGTAAAAAGATAATATGCCTTCATTTTTTAAATTCAGCTTAAGGCGCCTGAAAAAATCATAAGTATAGAACCTGTTTATCTGGGCGCTGTAAGGCGCGCCCAGATGCAGAATTATGCAATCGTATTTTTTTGGGGTAGTTTTTAGGAAAAATCGCGCATCAGTATTTATCACATGCACCAGCGTATTTTGGAGGCTGGAAGTATAAAGAGGCGGAAGATGTTTTTTTGCCATTGTAACGAGCGCTGGGTCAAGCTCTACGTAATCAACGCAGGTTACAGGATATTTTAATATTTCATCCAATAAACCCGCAAAGCCTGCGCCGATAAGAAGTATATTGCGGGGGTTTTTGTGTTCCAGAAGGCAGAAGTGCACTGCCTCCTCGCTTAACTGTTTGTCAAAAACTGTATAGAGCCTTGTCCCGTTTTCAAAAAAAGAGACCTGATTTCCTCTTTTAAGGCTAAGGAGGTTTGCGTAAATTGTATTCTTGCTTTCTAAGACTTCAAATCCGGGCCACTGCCTTTTCAGAGAATAAGTCTCCAAATTCTTCCAGGCACCTGTCAGGAATAAAAATATACAGATAATAAAAAAAATGGAATTTATGCCTACAGCTACCAGCCTTTTTTTAGGCAAGCCTAAAATGATAAAAAAACCAAGCAGGATATTTAACAAGCTCAATAAAGCAATTGCCTCGAAGCTGTTGAACATACCTATTAAAACCGAGCTTGTCAATAATCCCCCCAGCATTGAGCCTATAGCCTCAAGAGCGTAAACCTTCGCTATGTTTACTGAGCCTAAAGGCGAATTATCTTCATATAATCTGCAGGCAAGAGAAAATATAAAGCCAAGAAGCGCACAGCTAGGAAGCAGGATAAAAAAAGCGCAGAATCCAAGCACCTGATACTGCAAAATTTCTCCGGGGTTTATCCGGAGGGCTACTCTAACTCCCCGGCAGAGGAAAATTGCCAGCGGCAGGTATACCGCCAGAAAGAGAAAAGAAAACCAAAGCCAATAAATTTTAGATTTTATTTTAGGAATAAAATTACCCAGCGCCATGCTTCCCAAGGCCGTATTTATCAGCCAGCAAGCGAGGATTATTCCTATGGATAATTCATCTCCCCCCGAAAGCACCAGAAATTCCCGCACTAAGATAATCTGGCTTGCCATAGCGGTAAGCCCGGCGCAGATTACTGAAAAGAAAAGAGTTTTTTTCATTGTTTAAATTTTTACACCGCTAAACCGCCAAAAGTGCGCAAAAACGCAAAAGTGAGATAAAAAATTTAAAAATAACTAAGTGCATTCTTTTTTTCCTTTTTGCGCCTCTGCGGTGTCAAGATAGTTGTTCAGCGACCAGTAAATGATCCTGCGATAAATAATAAACCTAATGCTATAAGCAGAATCGATGAGGTTATTTTCAGGTAGCGCCTTGTATTGACTGATTTTAATAACACCCGCGGCGCCTCTTTAAAAATACCCGCTAGAGCTGCGGTGATGAGAAACGCCGGAATAAAGGTACCTAAACCAAAAGCAAGGCCGTAAAGAGCGCCGGAGAAAGCTTCTTTTGAAATTAAGGTTATTTCAGACAGCAAGGCCACCAGCGGCGCGCAAGGCGTTATTCCTAAGATAAAACCCAGGCCAAACAAACTCCCCTTGGTATAATTGGTTTCAAATTTCGGCAGGCACCTCTTTTGCTTATTCTCTTTTTCAAACAGGATAAAAATACCAAGGCCAATGCTTATTAAACCGGCCAGAGGCTTTAGGTAAGAGGCAAAATGCCAGCCAATAAAATTATGCAGAAGCATGCCGGAGGCCCCTGCGAGAAATGCAAGAAAAATATAGGCAATTGTCCGGCCGCACAAAAAAACACAAATATCCATAAGGCACTTTCCATAATTTTTTATTGAGCCGAGAGTAAAGGCGAAAATAGGCGGGATACAGTAAAAAAGGCAGGGCCCGGCCAGGCCTAATCCAAAGCCTATAGCGAAAATCTCAATAAAATTTATTAACATTACCCATTTTCCCAGAGGCCGGCTATTTTTTCTCCGCAAAAGCCGCACTTACCGTTTTTTATATTCAGTTCCCTGATTTCATAGCCCAGGCGCGAAACTACAACTCTTCCGCAATGCGGGCAATAGGTATTCTCTCCGGCGTGCCCGGGCACGTTTCCTATATATACATATTTTAAACCGGCCTCTTTTGCGATTTTTTGCGCTTCCTCCAGTTTCTCAATGGGTGTCGGCGGAAGATTAGTCAACTTAAACGTAGGTATAAACCGGCTAAAATGCAAAGGCACATCATCACCCAGATTTTCCTTAATCCAGAGGCACATCCGGCGTATTTGTTCAGGCGAGTCGTTTTCTCCCGGGATAATCAGATTTGTCAGCTCAAGCCATACGCCGTTCTTTTTTATAGTTTTAATAGTTTCAAGCACCGGGCCGACTTGTGCCATCATTGCCATCTTATTATAAAATTTGTCGTCAAAGGATTTAAGGTCAATATTTACGGCATCCATGTATTTAAGCAGTTCTTCCAGAGGTTTGGGATTTATGTAGCCGCAGGAATGCATCGTGTTTTTAAGCCCGCTGGCCTTTGCTATTTTTGCGATATCCAGCATATATTCGTAAAAAATAGTCGGCTCCGTATAGGTAAAAGCGATAAATTTACATTTATTTTTTATTGCTGTATCCACCACCGCCTGCGGAGGCATATTGTAATTTACCGTTTCATCCGGCTTTGATTGAGAGATTTGCCAGTTCTGACAGAATAAGCAGCGCATATTGCAGCCTGCCACCGCCAGGGAAAATATGGGTTCTCCTGGAGCAACATGGAAGAAAGGTTTTTTTTCGATGGGGTCAATGGCAAGTGAAACAGGATTTCCGTAAGCTAGAGTATAGAGAGTTCCGCCGCGATTTATGCGCGCGGTGCATAAGCCTCTTTGATTTGGCGCGATAACGCATTTACGCGGGCAAAGCTCGCACTGCACCAGATTTTCTTTTAATTTTCTCCAGTAACTTGCCACGCGCAAAGAAAGTTCTGCATCCGCATTTTGCGGTAGATTTAAACAGAAAATCAATCCTAAGATGAGGGTTATGGCGATAACCTTTTTCATATCTACCTTGGGCTCGGCGCAAAATTATCTATATTCGGATATATAATATCACCGATAATAAATTTAAGGTATAGCTTTTTTAACTACGGATGCGGAAATCATCAATTGACTGAAGGCAATTTATATAGTAAAAATAATTGGCTACTCTTACTAAGTTAAACAAAGAAACAAGACGGGGGGCTGCCATGGAAAAGAAAAAAATTTTGATTATAGATGATAACGTCGACATGGTAAGAATCCTTAAGCTTAGGCTGGAGATGGAAGGATTCGAAATTATTACGGCCGGCGATGGTTATGAAGGTATATACAAGGCAAGGACTTCCGGAGCCAGCCTAATTCTCCTTGATTTAGGACTTCCGGGTTTGCCCGGAGAACAAATTTGCAGAGAACTGCGCAAGGAAGAAAAATATGAATCGCTGCCCATAATTATGCTTACCGCCAAAAATTCAGATACCGATAAAGTAATAGGCAGGGTACTCGGCGCAAACTGTTATGTGCGTAAGCCTTTTGAGATGGACGAACTTCTGAAAAATATCAAATTACTGCTAAAGATGAAATAGCCGCGGCTAACAGGTTCTCGCCTGCCGGGACAATCAACGAATAAAAACTCCCTTCCTTCAGCGAACCCGTTGTTCCAACTACCCTTTTAAAAAATTAAAGCTATCGAGCTAAAATGCAAAACATTTAGCATAAAAATTCTTCTCTGAAATTCTTACGGGGATTGACCAGCGAAGCGTAAGTTTCTTCTTTGCGTAAGCTTACAGCGAAGCATCAGAAAGAGGCAGCGCCCTTCATGAGGCTTCATATGAACAACCTTAGTTTGGGGGCCCAAACCCTAAAGAGTTACGCCCCGATTAATATCGGGGCGTAAGAGAAAATAACATTCGGTTGAAGGAAAACCTCTATTCGAAGAAACGCGCGCAAGCGCGATGAAGCCTGGCTGCCCGGGCCGAAATCATCTATATAATTACATTCAGGTAAAATTTCGGCACTCCCTTCGGGCATGAGCCCTCCGGTCGCATGGAATTTCCCTGCGGCGAACCAGTCGCTCACTCCCTGCCTGCCGGCAGGCAGGCTTCGCTCCTCATAAAAGACAACCTACGGTTTTCTTCTCTGACGCCTCGCCACTTGTGTGGCGGACTGTCACTTCTTTCCCTTGCAAAGAAGCGTACGTAATTCGAGGGAAAAATGTCTTTTCCCTTGAGCTCCCTTTGATGGTTCTCCTCCATGCCTAAAACTATAAATAAAAAATCCCCCTCAAAAAAATGAGGAGGATTTTTTATTATGGCTGCCCGGCATGGAGTCGAACCATGAACAACAGATCCAGAGTCTGTCATGTTGCCAATTACACTACCGGGCAATGAGACTCAGGCTTTTGAAGCTGAAGGTGCACAAAAGCCTCTAGTCGATTTGTCCCAACGTTAGTTGGGACAAATATTAGACTATCCAGAAAACGTGTTATCCCGCCTTCGCTGTATACACGGTAAATTTACTTCGCAAATTTACCATGACTCCGGCGGGATTAATTCGGCTACGTAAAAGTTAAGCCTTCGGCTTAAATTTTAACTGCCTCATTAACTTGAATTATTGTATTATTTTCAAGGGATTATCGCAAGTAGAATTTTTAGTTCTTTCCCAAGCTTGTAGTAAAGGGAAAGAACTTGATTGCACAGATTGAAGAAAGATTACGCAGATTGAAATACTATTGGTGGCAGTAGAGTTGCATGTAGACTTTTTTTGACCCTCTATCGTCTAATCAAATGAGACCAGCATTTTTACAAGTTAATACGCAGGAAAAATGCTAGGTCGAATTTGTCCCATTTTTGCGCCCAATAGGTTTCTCTCGCAATTTCCTGCCGCTAAGGGCGGCACGGGGAAATTGCGAAAATATCAATGGAGGCAAAAACGGGATCATTCGCGCATGTGGCTTATGAGCGCTCACATGCGTTCGCTCCATAAGTCACGCGCTCATTAAAAAGGAGGGTTTATGAAACGGCTGATTTTGGTAGTTTGTCTTTTGCTTTCAGGTGTTATTTTTACAAGCAACAATGCCTTTGCATCGCCAAGAGACCAGCACAGGGATAAATCTACAGTAGTTGTTCCGGTTATTCAGGCGCGTTTTCCCGGATTCCAAATCAACATAAATTCAAGGCAGCATCGTGATTTTATCTGGGTCCCTGGGCATTGGGAGCGGCAAGGAAGATTCCGAAGGTATGTTTGGATTGGCGGCCACTGGGAAAAACGAGCCAGGTTTTATGGTCAATATAATCACAGGGGTGATTATCGCGGCCGGTAAATAACAACAAATTATTGAGCGGCTTCGTAGGTAGTTTTTCTGGTTGTTATTTTATTGCCCTCTTCGATGATGTCATAAGGAGTTTGATAGACGGTGGGCGTTGTGGATTTCGCAGGGTAATAAGTGGTATAACCTTCAGTATAAGGTTTTTGATTAGAGCAGCCGCAGAGGATGGCAAGCAATACAATAAACAATATTTTCATCGCGGCTTTGTGGCTTTTGCGGGGTAATAGGTAACATAACCTTTCCTGACAGGTTTTTTATCGAACAGGCAAGCGCATAAAAAAAGCGTAAGAAACGCCAGAAATAACAGCCTCATCTTTGTAGCATTTTTTGGCGTTGCGCTGAGCGTGCCATTATTTCCCGAGCTTCCCGAAGCAACGCTTCCTTTCTTTGGTAATTGCATAATAGTATTGCCAGCAAAGAAGGAATAGGCAAGATCAGCGCCAGATCATATTCTCCTTTTAATTGAAAGGTATAGGCGCTGATTAAAAGGAACACAAGAAACCAGGCGAGTTTTCTTGCGATATGCAGCTTAAAACCGTCGCAAAAACAGAACCCCATGGTTAAAACATATAAGCTTAGTGCTAATAATTGAGTTAGAAGGGGGCTCATTATAGTCGTTTACCTTGCATATTTTTCTTATCTTCGCATTTATTGCAGATGTCTGTATCTTGCGTAGAGGGTTTTATCCCCAGTATTTTTGAAGCAATCCAGTTATATAAGAATCCTTCCAGAGGCACACCACACTTTTTACATTTTTTAGCCATTTCTGTTTGTTTTCCTGCCAATCGAGGCCCTAATTGTTTAAAAGATTATTGAGCGCCGGTTTATTCGGCGCCTGTTTCGCTTTTTTGGGCCCCGGCTGAAAGAGTTTTAATTAATTGCGCAAATATTTCTTTTTCTTTAAGAGACGCTTGAGTTTGTTCTTCGAGTGAAACAATTAATTTATCCAAAGATATTGCCACTTTCTCCCATACTTTACGCTGCATGCAATTTTCCGTGCAGGTTGTTTTGGCCACCCGGCAGTCCAGATACGCGGTGCAGTCTTTGGTTAAAAAGCTGCATTCTTTGGCGCAAGCAGCCACGTAAGGATCGCTTCCCATTGTAGTATTACCATCCCCCGTTACAGTATAACTATTCCCCATTGCAGTATAACTATTTTCTCCGTAAGCAGTCATATTCAGGAACAACGATGCTGCGAAAACCAACATTAAAATCTTCATAGCACCTCCTTAAATTAAACGATTCCGGAGATTAGGAAAAGATTTCAGAGATTTACAATCTCCGTAATCTTTCCGTAATCTCTGTAATCAATTTTCACCACGTATGCTCGCGCCACCAGGCGTTAGCGGTTTTTAGGTGATTGACCGTATTTCTTCCGTCCTCAACCACACCTTTGCCTAAACCTTCTGAAACATTGCGTACTGTCGCGCAACCTGAAAGAGAAATGATTGCAATTAACGCGATAAGAATAAAATAAAATTTTTTCATAGGCCTCCTTACGTACTTTGCCAATATTGAATGAGGCGTTTAAGCCTCTTTACCACTTCATTTTTCCCAAGCACTTCCATAGTTTCAAACAAACCCGGGCCTACCCTGTTTCCGCTAAGGGCTACGCGCACCGGATGCACCAGCTCTTTTGTCTTTAGGCCTAAATTTGTGCAGGTTGCACGAAATTCCGTCTCTATCGCAAGCTTATTAAAATCGGCTATGTCAGACATCTTCTGCGCGAGCGCATCTATTTGTTTAGAAAGGTTGTTTTGCAATATTTCTTGAGTATCCGGCGCATATACATAATCATCATAGAAGCAAAACCTCGCACGATCAAGAAAATCAGAAAGTTTCACCAAACGGTCCCTGAAAAGCTGCGTTACCTTTTCTAAATAATCTTGTGAAACATTTTCCGGAAGGAATTTTTTATCTTTCAGAAAATTGGCTACAATTTCGGCCAAAGTTTTAGTGTCTTTGGCTTTGATGTATTCTGAATTCAACCAGTTTAATTTCTCCAGAGAAAATTCTGCTCCGGTTTTATTGACATCCGCTATATCAAAAATTTCTTTTGCTGAGTCAAGCGAGATAATTTCGCGGTTATTGCCTGGGGACCAGCTCAAAAGCGATAAGTAATTGGCGATTGCATCAGCCAGATAACCGGCTTCTTTGTATTCGCGTATAGAAGTTGCGCCGTAACGCTTGGAAAGGCGGCCTCCGTCAGGAGATAGAATTAACGGCACATGCGCAAATTCAGGAGTGTTTAAGCCCAGCGCCTTATACATCAGTATTTGTTTGGGAGTGTTGGAAATATGGTCTTCCCCTCTTATCACGTGGGTAAGGCCCATAGTAGCGTCATCTATCACGCAGCTAAAATTGTATGTCGGAGAGCCATCGCTTTTTATTATCACTTCTTCTTCTTTGGGTAATTCGGTAAAGATGATTTTCCCGCGGATTAAGTCATTAATTTCTATTTTGCTAAACTGGTATTTAAAAAAAACCGCGCCTTCTTTTTGATAAGCGTTGCCCGACTCTATTAATTTCTGCGCGTATTGCTTGTAGAGGTCAAAACGCTGTGACTGGTAATAAATTTCATCCCAGTCCAGCCCCAGCCAGCGTATGCTTTCTAAAATTTCATCGAGATATTCCTTTTTTGAGCGTTCAAGGTCGGTGTCCTCGATGCGCAAAATAAATTTACCTTTTTTAGCGCGGGCATAGAGCCAGTTAAAAAGGCAGGTGCGTGCGCCGCCGATATGCAGATACCCCGTAGGTGAGGGAGCAAATCTTACTTTTACCATTAAATAATTCTTTTATTGGTTTTGATTACACAGATTATGAGAACGATTACAGTGATTAGAAATCTCCGTAATCTTTCCCTAATCGCTGGAATCATTTTTTTGACAAAGCGTATTGTATGCCTTTGTTCAACGCCTCTCTGTTTTGCTCTAACAATTCTCCCGGTGGAAATGTTTGCTCAAGAAATTTTAATATGGTTTCTTTCTTAAGCAGCTGTGGCCTTAGCGCGATAAGAATCCCCAGCGCAACCGTATTTGCTACTTTGCTGTTTTTGCAGTCAAGAGCTATAGTATTAAGCGGTGCCAGCACCACCTCTATATCTTTGCGCACAATTTTGCGCGTGATAAGATCTGAATTTGCGATTAAAAGACAGCTTGTTTTTAAGTCCTTCTCAAATTTATCCAATGAAGGCTGGTTTAAAATAATAGCGATATCAGGTTTCTCTATTAAAGGCGAGCCGATAGTTTCGTCAGATATCTTCACGAAACAATAGGCGGTTCCTCCCCGCACTTCAGCCCCATAGGAAGGAAAATAAATGGGGTGCTTTCCTTGCATAAGCGCAGCAGTTGCCAAGGCCTTGCCCAAGCTCATTACGCCCTGTCCGCCGAAGCCGGATAATAGTATTTCTACTTTCATATTCGCTAAGCGCGTGGCGCATAGCGCATAGCGTATGAAAAATTTTAACGCTTTGCGCTCTGCTCTTTGCGCTATGCCTTATCCTTTATTACTCCCAATGGAAACACTTTAACCATTTCTTCCTCTATCCACCTCATCGCCTGCGTTGGTTCTTTCTGCCAGACTGTCGGGCAAGGGCTTAAAATTTCCACCAGAGAAAACCCCTTATTTTCCATCTGATTGCAAAAGGCCTTCTTAATATAGTTTTTTGTTTTCAGCACAGCATTAGGGTTTGTAATGGTTGCTCGCGCAACAAAACATACGCCTTCCAAAGGAGCTAACATTTCGCTCACCTTAAGCGGCCAGCCATCGCCGTTTGAGGGGCTTCTTCCCCAGGGTGTTGTGGTAGTTTTTTGTCCGATGATTGTCGTGGGTGCCATTTGCCCGCCGGTCATGCCATAGCAGGCATTATTCACGAATATACATGTAAGGTTCTCGCCTCGATTTGCTGCGTGCACGGTTTCGGCGAGGCCTATAGAGGCTAAATCTCCGTCTCCTTGATAAGTGAATACTGCCAGATTCGGCCGGCAGCGTTTAATTGCTGTGGCAACAGCCAATGCTCTGCCGTGGGCTGCCTCCGTGCAGTCAAAACTCCAGTAATCATAAGCAATGACCGCGCAGCCAACCGGCGCGACTCCAATTGTTTTCTCGCGCAACCCAAGCTCGTCGATAACTTCTGCAACAAGCCGGTGCAATATTCCATGGCCGCATCCCGGGCAGTAATGGGTGTCAATGTCTCGTAGAGACTTTGATTGAGTAAATACTTTATTCATAATAACTTTTTAAAATTCCAATCTCCAAGCATCAAATTACAAACAATATCCAAATTTTAATTACCAAAATTCCAAACAGCTTTCCGTTTTAGATAATTCGGCCATTGGTTATTGGAATTTATTTGTAATTTGCCTGCCTGCCGGCAAGGCAGGGAATTTGTGATTTTTAATTTCGTTTTAGTAATTTCTTTTTACAAATTTTATAATTTCCTCAACCGTCGGGATTCCTCCTCCGGCTTTTCCAAAAAAATGTATTTCTTCGCCCGGCAAACTCAAACGCACATCCTCTATCATCTGGCCCAGTGATTGCTCAACGACAAAAACCTTTTTTATTTTTTTGCTGATTTGCCGCAATGCTTTTTCAGGATAGGGCCAGAGGCTCACCGGGCGAAATAGCCCGGCTTTTATATTTTGTTTTCTTAAAGAATCGATTACATCAATTGCTATGCGCGCCTGTGAACCGTAGGCGATAATCAGATATCTGGCATCTTCTGTTTTATAGGCCTCATGGCGCTGTTCGTTATTTTTTATAGTTTCCCATTTTTTACGCAACATTTCGTTGTGCGCCTGGAGCATCCCTTCCCCTAAAAACAGTGAGCGCACGATGTTGGGAGCCCGCTTGTCCGCTCCAGTTAAAGCCCAGCTTTTTGCCGCGAGTTTTTTTGTAAAGGTGCTTTTCTGCGGCAGGATTAATGGTTCCATCATCTGCCCGATAATCGCATCAGCTAAGATTAATACGGGCGTCCTGTAATAATCCGCCATATCAAACGAGAGCATCGTAAGCTCTGCAGCTTCTTGAGCGCTTGCGGGTGCAAGTGTGGGCGTAAAGTAATCTCCATGTCCGCCTCCGCGTGTTGACTGGAAGTAATCACTCTGGCTTGAAGAGATATTCCCTAATCCCGGCCCTCCGCGCATCACATTAATTATAACCGCAGGCAATTGTGTTCCGGCCATATATGAAATACCTTCTTGTTTTAAAGAAATTCCCGGGCTTGAAGAAGAGGTCATTGCCCTGGCCCCCGTGGAAGATGCGCCAAAAACCATATTAATCGCCGCCAATTCGCTTTCCGCCTGGATAAAAATCCTTTTTTCCTGATGCATTCTTTTTGCCATGTATGCGGTTAGCTCGTTTTGTGGCGTTATGGGGTAGCCGGCATAGAAGCGGCAGCCGGCACGTATAGCGGCTTCGCCCATAGCTTCGTTGCCTGATAGTAATATTTTATTATTCATAGCTCTCAGCCGTCAGCTCTCAGTCATCAGCTTTTTATCTCTTATAAACTGATGCGTTCAAGAGCCAATGAGTTCTGTATGGATAATATTTACTCTATCCAATAAGTTGAGCGTTACTACTACGAGTAAAATATCCATAAAAAACGCACAGATATTGATACCAACTACTCCCAAAACGTTTAACAAAGCCTTATTAAAGCTTTTATCATGTTTTTTGAAAAAAACGTAAAGAATCCGAGCAGCGTGGAGTACGGTTATCGGTATTAATAGGATTAGAATCCAAAGTAATCCCATTCCCGTTGTATCGTCTGCATTTATTTCAAGCGCAAACACAAAAATCACAATGAAAACATTGTAAAATAACGAGACCTTAATATTTTTTTTCATAGCTGACAACTGATGGCTGATCGCTGATAGCTTTTATTTACTTATCGCGATGCACGCATCCGGGCACATCAAAAAGCAGAAAGTACACCCGGAACATTTTGTACCGGGCTTAATCTCGACAGACTTAACCCCTCTTTTATTTAATTTTGATGATAATACAAGATGCCCTGCGGGGCAGTGGATGAGGCATAACTGGCAGCCTTTGCATTTATCTTTTTTTATCGTGACTTCTGCCATATGGGCTCTTCCTTCAGAAGCACTTTTTTTATCCTTCGCGCAAGCGATTTGGCATCCAGTCCGTACATCTTCAAGAGGTCTTCGCGCTTTGCGTTTGTGATAAACTCATCAGGAAAACCTGCCCTGATAAGTTTCATGTTGCGAGAAAGTTCCTCTTTATCGTAAAATTCTAAGACGGCGCTGCCAAAACCTGCATTGAGATTTCCTTCTTCCAGGGTAACGATCAGATTGAATTTATTGGCTACATCTTGCAAGAGGGCTTCATCAAGCGGTTTTATGAAGCGGGCATTCACCAGAAAAACGCTTATGCCGGATTCTTTTAAAATTTCCGCGCACTCAAGCGCGGTTTTTACCATTGAGCCAAGAGCAACTATGCAGACATCTTTTCCTTCAAGTATGACCTCTGCTTTTCCCAGCTCAATAGGTTTGCGTATGCCTAAAGAATAAGCTTCGCCTTTTGGGTAGCGGATGCTCGAAGGCGCATCTAAAGAGAGAGCAAATTTGAGCATATCCTCTATTTCTTCTTTATCTTTGGGCGCCATGCAAACCATTTCCGGTATGAGGCGCATATAACCTATATCAAATACCCCGTGATGGGTGGGGCCGTCTTCTCCCACTGCCCCCGCTCGGTCGATGGCAAAAATTACTCCACAATTTTGCAAAGCAACATCATGTATGATTTGGTCAAAAGCCCGCTGCAGGAAGGTAGAATAAATAGCTACCACCGGCTTTAAGCCTTTTTTGGCAAGCCCTGAAGCCAAGCCTACGGCATGGCCCTCGGCAATACCGACGTCAAAGAAACGCTTGGGAAATTTATCCGCAAACAGGTTTAAACCTGTTCCTTTAGGCATTGCCGCGGTAATAGCCACAACGCGCTCATCAACGCCCGCCAACTCAATAAGTTTTTTGGCTAAGATTTCGCCGAAAGAATCTTGCGCCTCTTTAAGGGGTTTTCCCGTCTCTACATTAAACGCTCCGGCGCTGTGGAAATCTTCAGGGTTACGTTCAGCGTGCCTATACCCTTTGCCCTTCTTGGTAATAACGTGAAGAAGCCGCGGGCCTTTTAGCGTGAGTAAGTTTTTTAAGGTAGGAATAAGCGCTTCCAGGTTGTGGCCGTCAATAGGCCCGAAATAACGAAAGCCGAGTTCCTCGAAAAATATCCCCGGCACAATTAACCCCTTTATTGCTTCTTCGAATTTTCTTACCGTAGGGGATAATTTTTTTACTACCTGAAAGTGCTTAAGAAAAGTTTCCAGTTCTGCTTTAATGCGGTTATATACCGGAGCAGAAATAATTTTATTAAGGTAATTGCTCAGCGCCCCCACGCTAGGCGCGATACTTAACTCGTTATTATTAAGAATAATTAAAACGTCACTTTGCGCGTGTCCGCAGCTGTTTAAGGCTTCAAAACACATGCCCCCGGTTAAACTTCCGTCGCCGACAATTGCTACGGTTTTAGAAGTTTCCTGTTTTAGGCGTTTAGCTTCAGCGATGCCTTGCGCCCAGGAAATCGCGGTTGAGGCGTGCCCGCAGGTATAGACGTCAAAAGCCGATTCCCGGTAATTAGGAAATCCGCTTAAGCCTTTATATTGGCGTAAGCTGGCAAAGGAATCTTTTCTGCCGGTAATAATTTTGTGCGCATAGGCCTGATGGCCCACATCAAAAAGTAACGAATCATCCGGAGCGTTGAGGCAATAGTGAAGCGCAATGCATAAATCTACCGACCCAAGAGATGAGGCTAAATGGCCGCCTTTTTTCGAGACAACGTCAATCATCAAGCCCCTAACTTCTTCGCTTAACGATTTTAGCTCCTCTAAGCTTAAGCGTTTCAGGTCAGCCGGTGTGGTTATTTTATCCAATATCATTTTTTACCCAGCACTATTGCTTCTACTAAATTTTTTATTCTTATTCTATCTGCCTCTTTCATGCTGTGAAATTCTATGCCTGTATCGAAAAAAACCAAATTTTTACGGTAACGGCTCTCTTTTTCAAACATCCAGACTATTTTTCCCTCGCACATAATCGGCTCATTTTCTTCGTAGAGATAGAGCTGTAATCTCACAAAAGAGCCGATATCTAGTTTTTCTTCAATGATTACACGTATGCCGCCGGCACCGATATTTTCGGTATGCGTAGAAACGGTATGTTCTTTAGGAGCAAAAATAGCAATCTCGCAAGGAAAATTAGCGCGCACAAACCTTCTTTTTTCTATTCCTTCCCAGCTCATAGCGCCCCTCCTGTTTTATCGTCTTTTCTGTATTCCACCCGCTCTATTGATAACGCTCCTCCTGTTTGGTCATCGATTTCCATAATGAGGCCCTGCGCGCGCACATCTCCCTGCGCAAGGTTAAAGCGCACCGGCATATTGGTTAAAAAACGCTCAATAATTTGATGTTTTTCCCTGCCTAAGACGGAGTCAAAACTTCCGGTCATCCCAAGATCGGTTATGTAGGCAGTGTAGTTATCAATGATCTTTTCATCCGCCGTAGGTATGTGGGTATGCGTGCCCAAACAAGCGCTTACTTTGCCGGCTAAAAAATAACCCATGGCTAATTTTTCGCTGGTTGCTTCGGCGTGCATGTCTACAATAATAACCTTAGCCTCTTTTTTAATATTTTCCAAGGTATCCCGTATCGTTTTAAAGGGACAGTCCACCGGCTGCATAAATACTCTTCCCAGAAGATTAATCACGCCTATTTTTTTCCCTTTCGATTCTTTAATTATATATCCACGGCCAGAGGCGAGCTCTCCATAGTTTAACGGCCGGATTACATCCATAGTGGCCAGTACTTCTTTTGCTTCCTGTTTCTTAAAAATATGGTCGCCGGTAGTGACTACGTCAACTCCTGATTCAAAGATTTCTTGAGCTGTATCAGGAGTTAAGCTTGAGCCACCAGCTGCATTTTCGCCGTTGGCGATAATAAAATCAAGCGAAAGCGTGCTGCGCAAAGACGGCAGGAGCTCCTTAAGATAAACACGCGCCGGCTTGCCGACAATATCGCCGAGAAATAATATTTTCATAACCCTAGATTAAAAGTTAATATATTTTACATCATCTTTAAAATCAGTGTGAATTTTTTTTATAACGCTCATTATCGATAATTCTCGTCAAAGTCGCATTATACAACCTTTTTTATTCGTGGTAATTCGTCCCGAATCAGTGGTGATTCGCGTTTATTTAGCGTAATCAACCGCCCGCGTTTCTCTGATTAAAGTGATTTTGATGTTGCCGGGATAATCCATCTCCTGCTCTATTTTTTTCTTAATCTCATGAGCAAGCAGTGTTATCTCCTCATCCTTAACCTTGTTGGGTTGCACAATAACGCGTATCTCGCGCCCAGCCTGTATAGCGTAACTTTTGTCAACACCGTCAAAAGAGTTTGCCACTGTTTCCAGTTCATTAAGGCGCTTGATGTATGTTTCAAGCGTTTCCCTGCGCGCGCCGGGCCGCGAAGCTGAAATTGCATCGGCAATCAGGGTAAGCAGAGAATAAATGGATTTAAACTCTGCCTCTTCATGGTGCGCTTCCGCGGCGTTTATGACCACTTCGTTCTCTCCATACTTCCTTAAGAGTTCAGCGCCGATTTGGGCGTGAGTACCTTCCACCTGATGGTCAACGGCTTTTCCTATATCATGCAGGAGCCCGACTTTTTTTGCAATACGCGAGTCAAGCCCCAGTTCAGATGCCAATACGCTCATGATAAACGCCACTTCTTTGCAGTGTTGCAGGGCGTTCTGGCCGAAACTCGTTCTGTAACGCAGCTTACCCAGTAATTTTATTAATTCAGGGTGCAGGTTATGAATCCCCACTTCAAAAGCAGCATTTTTGCCTTCCTCAAGCAGTTGTTTATCAAATTCCTGTTTGGTTTTGTCCACTATTTCTTCGATGCGCGCAGGATGAATTCTGCCGTCCTGGACTAATTTTTCAAGTGAGAGGCGGGCAATTTCGCGCCTGATAGGATCAAAGCTTGAAAGATTTACCGCTTCCGGAGTATCGTCAATGACCAGGTCAACTCCGGTCGCCATCTCAAATGCCCGGATATTTCTTCCTTCGCGGCCGATTATCCTCCCTTTTATTTCATCATTTGGAAGAGGCACAACACTCACCGTGCTCTCTGTCGAATGCTCTACGGCGCAGCGTTGTATAGAAAGCGTTATTATTTCTTTTGCTTTTTTGTCAGCTTCCTCTTTAATCTCTTCTTCCATTTGCTTAAGCATTTTTGCTTTTTCGCTGCGTAACTCCTCTTCGTAGCGTTTTAAGAGCAGTTCACGCGCTTCAGTTTGGGTCAACGAAGAGATTCTTTTTAGTTTCTCTTTCTCCTCCTCAATTAGCTGCCTTAACGCCTCGTCTTTTTTGGTCAACTCCTCGGAAAGATTCTTTAAGCTCACTTCTTTGCGGTTTAATTCCTGCTCTTTGTTCTCGATGAAATCAAGCCGCTTCTCTAAATTCTCTTCACGCTGGGTCAGTCTTTTCTCTAGTTGAAATAATTCTTCTTTTTTGGAAGCGTTCTGTTTTTCAAATTCAACACGCAACTTATAAAGCAGCTCTTTGCCGTCTAAATCGGCTTTACGCAAGACTTCATCTGCTTTTGCCTTTGCCTCTTTTAAGATCTTTGTTGCGTCTTCCTGTGCTTTTTTTAGTTTATTTTTTTCAAAAATCTCTCCCAGCCACCAGCCGCAAAATATGCCGATTAGCACACCTATAAATGTGTAAAGAATTTGCATGGTTCCTCCTCAATGAGACTTGCGCTTTTTCAAGCTGACCGCCGATAGGCGGGCCTGCAGAAAAAGTGCTTAGTTCGAATTGACCCCGACAGCAACGAGAAAATTTAGACTAAATTTTCGACGTTTTTAGCTGTAGGGGTATTATAAATTCATTACTCCCTAGCTAATTTGATAAAATTAAAATATGCTAAATTTGGAAATTTTCGCCGACGACAACATCCACTGTTTCGTCAAGCGACTGATGAATAGGAAGGCTTTCTAAGATTTGGAAATCAAAAGCGATGCCCACTTTTTTTGTGGGAGGTTTAATTTTCTTCAGGAAGCGGTCATAGAAGCCGGCGCCTCTGCCTAACCTGTTTCTTTTGTGGTCAAAACCTAAGCCCGGTACAATAACCAAGTCTATTTCCGCAATATCAACTTCTTTCGCTTTGTCCCTGTCGGGTTCTCTAACGCCGAAAGGCCCTCTAATAAAATCGGTATCAAGGTTGGAAACCTCAAATGCCCTAAGGCCCCCGGTTTTAAGATCCATCACGGGAAAACAAAATCTTTTTTTATTCGCCTTCCTAATCATCTCCAGTATATCTACTTCCCCTTTTAGAGGGTAATAAGCCATGATAACTTTTGCTTCTTTATATATAGGTAAGCTCGATAGGCGTTGTTCAACATTTTTACTCCTCCTTTTTATTTCTTCTTGGGCCAGAGACAACAGCTTCTCCAGCAGGCTTATACGTAAATCTTTTTTTTCTTTTTCTACAGCCATAAGCATATTTTTATTATACCATTAGTAATTGCGAGCGCAAGATAGCCTCATTTAACACTTATGCGCCCACGCAAACCTCGGATATTATATCATTCCTTTGATAAATATCTATACAATTATTTTCAGGAGTTTTCAGGAAATATTTTTACACCGTAAAGACCCTCCTTCGTTCTTCGAGCTTCGGAGAGGTCTCGCTCGCCTCGGCGTAGCCTTCGGCGAAGCCAGGCCGAAGCGTTAGCGAAGGCGGACGCAAAGGATGCGCAAAAGCGCAAAAAGAGATACAAAGAATGGATTTGCTTATTTCTCGAGCTTACTTTTCGTCTTCCCTTAGCATTTTTGCGGCCTGCCTACCGAAGTTTCGACGCAGGCAGGGATTTTGCGATTCTGCGGTGTCATATTAACATTTTTTTAGAAATATCCATAAAAATTATTGACATAAAAAAGCAGTGTGTTAAAATCTTGACCTATGAAACTAACTTTGACCACTCCCACCAACGTGCGCGGCAAAAGAAGGCACGGTTTCCGTAAGAGAATGGCAAGCCATTCCGGCAGGAATGTATTGGCTAGACGAAGGAAAAAAGGGCGCAAGCAGCTAATTACCGTATGAATCGCCTAGCTCTTTTTCTAATAGGTCTTTATCAACGAATTTCTTTTCTTTTTCCTTCACATTGCCTTTATGAGCCAAGTTGTTCCCAATATGCCAGGCAAGCCTTTTTGCAATACCCATTTTTAAAAGCTTGCATGTTAAGTATCGCGCGAATTTTGCGCTGTAATCCTTTTGTCAGAGGTGGCCTTGACCCTTTACCCACGCACCATTCTCGGACCAGCAACGGGTTGTGATGGCGCAAAGTTTCCTCATAAAAAAACAATAAAATGGAAAAACGCCTTCTTTACGCTTTTTTGCTAAGTCTTTTGTTTCTAATAGGTTATAGTGTTTTGGCACCCAAATATCTTCCAAAAACACCCCCGACAGCATCCTCCTCTTCCTCCACCCCAGTGCAGGAAGTGAAAGAAGAACCCAAAGAATCGCCTTTAAACCTGCCTGAAAAGGAAAACCTATCTCAAGTAAGAATAGGCAATTTTGATGTAACCTATTCTACTACAGGTGGTTACATAAAAAAATTGTTACTGTTAAAATACCAGGAAGAGTTGAGTTTTAAGAATATCGGATTTATCCCGCAAGATCGCGATAAGAAGTTTTCTGCTCAAATTGCAGGCAATAGCATTATTTTTACGGCTGAAAACGGCGAGAAAAAAGAGTTTTATTTTGACGGGTATATTCTTAAAATAACCCTCCCCTCTTCTTTGCAGGGACAAGCGGTTTTGTTTTCCAACTCTCTATCCTCCAATATGTTAGAACAGGGGTATCAGGAACTATTTTTTGTCCGGGAAAACGATATCCGGCGCGAAAATTTTAAGAAAGTAAAAAATGAATCCTATGAGAATGTTAATTTTGCCGGAAGCCGCAGCCAATATTTTTGCATTTCACTTCTGAAAGGCAAATATAGCCTGAAAACCCAAAAAACAAAGACTGAAGTTGAACTGTTCCTCTCCTCGCCTTCTTCGTCAATTTCTCTTTATATTGGCCCCCAGACAACAAATGATTTGAAGCAACATGGCTTAGAAGGGGTTCTAAATTATGGTTTTTTTAATGCCATAGGAGTTATCTTAGCCTGGTTTTTGCACCTCTTTTATTCCTGGACTAAAAGCTGGGGTTTGAGTATCATTTTGCTAACAACTTTTTCCTATATCGTTCTCTTCCCTTTTACCATGCAAAGCACAAAAGCCATGAAAAAAATGGCGCAAGTCCAGCCGGAATTGGATAAACTTAAAAGCCTATACAAAGATAATATGGCTAAGCTGCAAAAAGAACAGGCGGAATTATTCAAAAAATATAAGATTAATCCCTTAGGCGGCTGTTTGCCCCTTTTGTTTCAGATGCCGGTATTTTTCGCGCTTTTGCAGGTTTTTATGCGCTTTGTGGAAGTAAAAGGAGTATCTTTCTTATGGATTAAAGATTTAACGCTTCCTGATAGAATTTTGAAATTGCCCATGACTATTCCTTTTGTCGGCGAATACCTGAATTTACTGCCTTTGCTTATGGTCGCGTTGACATTGGTTCAGCAGAAAATTACCACTCCTGCCACCAATAAAGAACAGCAATCAATGGCCTTATTTTTTGCTATTTTCATGGGAGTAATGTTCTATAACTTTGCTGCCTGTTTAACTCTTTACTGGTTTATCCAGAACCTGCTCACTTTTGCCTATCAATTAAAAGTAGCTAAATTTCAGCATAGCTACGCTTGCGAAAGGGCTTAAACTACATCTTTTTTGATTCCAATACCAGCCGCAGCACATTACTGAAACCAAAATTAAAAACCCTTGAATTCATTGCATTTTTAGAGTTTTCACGTGAAAACTCTAAAAACGTAATAAAATCAATGAGTTTTGTTTTGAGGAAATTAGCTTAGTTTTGAGCACGATTTTGCGCAAGATTTCGTGTAATCAGCGCGAAGCGGCTTGGGGTAACGAAAATGCTCTACGGCTTATTTATGTATCACGCCTGCCTGCCGGCGCTCGGCTTCGCCGCAAGACGAGCAAGGTAGGTAACAAGTTACATTACAAGTAATAGGTACCACGTTTTTTGAATTCGCTAATTGTCTAGTGACGTACATCTTGACAGGTGATGTTTTATCTTTATCACTATTCTTAGCCTGATACCGGATATGTGTTACCTCTTACAAATTTCAAAATCCGGAAGCCCACCCGCCATTGCGCGAGTGGTTTAAAATGGCGAGGCCTCGCCAAAGGCAAACAAATTTTTTAGCCTTTGGCGGACAGCTTTCGCTTTTATATAATTTATTTCTGATTTATCTTGACAGTCCAGTCGGCGGATATTAGAATACTATTAATTAAAAAAGTTTTCACGTGAAAACTCGAAAAAGTATTATTAAATATAGCTTTTTAAAAATAAGATACTAATTTATGGGCCGTATAATTGGCATTTGCAACCAAAAAGGCGGAACAGGAAAAACTACCACCGCTATAAATATCAGTTCTTATTTAGCCCTCGGCAACAAGAAAACCCTCCTTATCGATATTGACCCTCAAGGGAACGCTACTTCCGGCATAGGCTTTAACAGCAAAGAGAAGAATTCTATTTACGATGTCATTGCTGATAACGCGTCATTAAAGGATAGCGTATATCCTACTCAATGGCCTAATCTTTCCATTATTCCGGCTAATATATCGCTTACCGGAGGGGAAATAGAGTTGGTCAATATTGAAAATAGAGAGCTGCGCCTAAAAGAGAAAGTAGAGCAATTAAAAGAGGATTTTTCCTATATAATTATCGATGCGCCACCTTCATTGGGATTACTCACGGTTAATGTATTTTCCGCTTCCGACAGTTTGATTATACCCATCCAGTGTGAGTATTATGCCCTGGAAGGCGTTTCTAATTTGCTCCATACCATTGACTTAATTAGAGAGCGTTTAAACTCGCATTTAGAAGTTGAGGGGTTTTTACTTACCATGGCAGACTTTCGCACCAAACTCACTTTGCAGGTAATAGAGGAAGTGCGTAAATTTTTTAAAGATAAAACTTTCAATACTATTATTCCCCGTAATATTAAACTTGCCGAAGCACCGAGTTTTGGCAAGCCCATACATTGTTATGATCCTTTATGCGTGGGAGCAAAAGCGTACCTCAACCTTACCGAGGAAATTATTAAAGAAAAAATAGAAATAAATTATTTAGTCCAGGAAGCCTGCAGCCCGCTTGAAAGTGCGACTTCAGATAAAAGCATGCCTCAAGGTTGATCGCAATTTTCTATTTTTGAACCATAAGGGCGCAGTAAATAACAGGTGCCTGGGGCACTTGATACAATTCACGAGTTACCCTTGTACCTAATATACATACCGGAAAATTTTCCGGAGTGTTTCGGGTTAACCCAGCACTTATACTAAGTGCCGGGTTAAGGAGGAACAAAATCAATGGAACGCAGAGTATTAGGAAAAGGTTTAGACGCGCTTATACCCAAAAAACCCCTGCCGGCATATTCAAAAGATTTTACGCTGCCTTTAAGCAAGATACATCCGGGTAAATACCAGCCACGCAAAGAAATAGAGCAACAGGACTTGGAGGAACTATGCCAATCAATCAAGGAAAAGGGTTTTATCCAACCAATCGTGGTGCGTAAAGTCGGGCCTGAAGATTATGAAATTGTGGCCGGCGGCAGGCGGTATGAAGCTGCTAAGTCATTGGGGCTCAATGAGATACCAACAATTGTTAAAGAGCTCGATGATAAAGACGCGTTTATTGTGGCAATTGTCGAAAATCTGCAACGCAAAGATTTAAATCCCATGGAGGAGGCTGAAGCCTTTGCGCGCTTAAGCGATGAATTTGAATTTACCCAGGATGACATAGCCAAGTTTATAAGCAAAGACAAGACAACAATTGTTAATACTCTACGCCTGTTCAAATTACCGCAAGATATCCAGGATGCGCTTAGAAGCGGGTTGTTGAGCCGCAGCCAGGCGCGCACACTTTTGGCCGTAGACAATAAACAGGAACAGGAAAAATTGTTCCGCCAGATTCTAAACGGAGGCATGTCAGTGCGGGAAATCGAGGCCCGCGCCAAGGCGGCCTCAAAAAAGAAACGTACCAGCGACCCTTTTGTTACAGAAGTAGAGGAGAAGCTGCAGAAATTTTTGGGGACCAAAGTAAAAATCGCAAATAAGCGCAACAATCGCGGTAAGATAGTTATAGAGTACTACAGCCTTGATGATTTAGAAAGAATTGTGAGGAGGCTATCATGACCAATCAGGCAACCTTAGTTATCATAAAGCCGGATGGTTTGAAGAAGTCATTGACCGGTAATATCTTAAGCCGCCTATCTGAGACGAAACTTAAGATAATCGGCGCCAAAATCGTAAGCGTTAGCGAAAAACTTGCACAACAGCACTACCGGCACCTGAAAGATAAACCGTTTTATCCTGAATTAATCAAATATATTACCGGCAGGCTGCACGGAGAAAACAGGGTGATGGCTCTCATCTATTACGGTAAGGACGCCATAGCCAAAGTACGGCAGATTTCCGGAGCCACTAATCCGGAAGAAGCGGATCCGGTCAGCGTGCGCGGAGCCTACGGCAGGATTTTGACCACAGGGCTTTATGAAAACGTGGTGCACGCTTCAAGCGACCCTAGCGAGGCAGAGCGGGAAATAAAACTTTGGTTTAACCCGGATGAGATTGTAAGCGATTTGTATCCAGTAAAGCAGACTAGCCTTAAGAACTACAGGAAGAAGGTGTGGAAATGAAATCGATGACAGCATATGCCAGCATATTTAAACGTAAAGATTCACAGAGTCTTCAGATCGTTTTGCGTTCACTCAACTTTAAATATCTGGATATCACGATCCATAATTTACCGGCTGAGAATATTTTACTTGAGGAAAATATTAAACGGGAAATTAAAAAGAAAATCCAGCGTGGGAAAATCGAAGTATATATTTTCCCCAAAAGCCCCATAAGCCATCAAATTCATATTGATGAAAAAACACTTGCGAAATATATTACTGAGGCCAGGCATTTCGCAAAAAAGTATAACCTTCGTTCTGAGCTTTCGGTAAGTGATTTTCTTAACTTGCCTCAAGTTGTCTGGTCGCAGGAGAAGAATAAAAGCGAGGAGAGCCTTATAATCGCAGGGATGCGTGAGGGTTTAGCGAAACTCCTGGAATTTAAGGCAAAAGGAGGAGAGGCTATCCGCAAACAGATGCTCAAAAGCTTAGCCCAGTTAAAACATAATATTACGGAAATA
This sequence comes from Candidatus Omnitrophota bacterium, assembly GCA_028713415.1. GTDB lineage: Bacteria > Omnitrophota > Gorgyraeia > Duberdicusellales > 4484-171 > JAQTOI01. The sequence goes on along the minus strand of JAQTOI010000002.1, from coordinate 22,015 downwards.
GACCGCCTGCGTAAACAAAAAAAGGTAAAACCCGCAAAGAATAACGAAGCAAATATTAAGGAGGATATCGACGAAGAAGTTTCTTTGGGCCTCTTTTATACCGATAAGCTCGAAAAAACGATACACGCAAACGGCGCATCCCCTAAAGGGAAATCCATAGATTTTCTCACCCAGGAAATATTACGCGAGCTAAACGCAGCTTCCAGTAAGACAAAGGATAAAAACTTTGCGTTTTTAATCGTCGAGGCCAAGGGTTATCTGGACAGGATACGCGAACAAGCACAAAACATAGAATAATGGGCACTCGAGTTTTTATCCTCTCCGGTCCTGGCGGAAGCGGCAAAACAACACTCCTCAATAAACTATTTCGCAAGAAGATCTTCAAGAAAAATTTCATCCGCGCCATTTCCTGGACCACCCGCAAGCGCAGGCCCAAGGAAAACAACGGCAGGGATTATTTCTTTGTGAGTAAAGAAAAGTTCCTCGCGCGCAAGAAGAAAAAATTTTTCTTAGAGAGCCAGAAAGTATTGGATAATTATTACGGAACGCCGAAGTATTTCTATACCCAGGCAAAGCACGCGCAGAAAAACCTGATTCTTTGCATAGACGTAAAAGGAGGAATGTATTTGAAAAAACACCATAAAGTTGGTAAAATAACTACCATTTTTATAGCTGCTCCGGATTCCGGAGAGCTTTATAAACGCTTGCTTTCGCGCGCGGAAAAAAAGAATATAATCGACGAGCGGCTAGCGCTTGCTAAGAAAGAGATGCTTGCTCAAAAAGATTATGATTATGTTGTCATTAACAAGAATATAAAAACGGCAGTAATGGATCTGGAGGATATTCTTCTGGCAAGGAGGTACGAATGAATGAGCAGTATATTTCAGTGGATAGAGTAATTGGTGCCAGCAAAGGTTCAATATTCAAAATTACCATTCTGGCAGCCAAACGCGCGCTTGCCCTTGCTGATGGAGCAAAATCGTTGATTGACAAACCCGGAGAGAAACTTTTGGATAACGCTCTACGGGAAATTGTTGAGGGCAAAATACAAGTCAAAGATACCGCGCAAAAGTAAAGCTCCACGGCAAAAGTTTATGCCCTATTTCTGAAAATTAGGCGCGGTAGCTTGACTTCTAAGAAGCGAGGCTTGAATGGGTTTTAAATATAAAGTCAACAGCAACTTTTTTAAAACCTGGTTCAGAAATATGGCATATATTCTTGGCTATATTTTTGCAGACGGCAGCCTTGAAGATGCCAGTTATTTAAGAGGTAAATACTTAAGAATCACGAGTTGTGATATCTCAATTCTCCAAACAATACGAAGGGCATTCGAGTCAGAGCACAAAATTATTAAATTGCCGCCGAGCACAGCAAACGGGAAATACCGTTATTTTCTTAGAATAGGCGATCATAATATTTATGGCGATTTAATAAATTTAGGGCTAACACCAAGAAAATCGTTAACAATGATATTCCCAAAATGTATACCTTCTAATTTTATGGGTGATTTCATACGAGGTTATTTTGATGGCGATGGAACATTTTATTGCGAAAAAACAAAAAATAGAATAATCCCACGGACGGTTTTTACTTCTGGAAGTAAACGATTCTTAGAAAGCCTCTCGGAAGTTATTGCAAGCTCCTGCCATTTGCAGCGGGTTAAAAAAGTTTACAATAGCCATAGGAGTTATCAATTAGTTTATAAATCAAAAGAGGCTATGGAGCTAATGGATTTTATGTTCAGGCCTGCAAGCGATAAGAGCTTTTGTTTTCTAGACAGAAAATATAAACTTTATAGCAATTATAAATCAGCTCTTTCTTAAAATATTAGAATTGGCGGCGTACCCAAGTGGTCTAAGGGGGAGGTCTGCAAAACCTTTACACAGCGGTTCAAATCCGCTCGCCGCCTTTAATGGCATATGGCTCATAGCTAATGGCAAAAAGCTAAGAGTTTCTACCATAAGCTATACGCAATACGCTATTTACCAATAAAGCCAGGGTGTTGGTAATGACTCTTTGCGTAAGCAAAGATTTTTGCTCTTTTAAATAGCTTTCTTTAGTTGATCTTTAGAACAATCGCTGAAACTAGTTTTTCTTCCTGGCTTGACTGCGGGGTTGACAGTGAACAAAGTTTTGCTTCTATGAAATTCTTACTTTGCGAACGTCAGAAGGGGCAGAGCCCCTATGATTCTTCAGCCGGGGTGTTGGAATGGCAGACAATGCAGACTTAAAATCTGCTGTCCCGTGAGGGACGTGCGGGTTCGAGTCCCGCCCCCGGCAGTCTAATTTCGCCTGTGGCGAAATTAGACAGAGCAATTGAGCAATCGAAAATAGAACAATAGATTTAAAGCTCAATTGCGGTCTATTTTCTATTGCTCTATTGTTCGTTTTTTTAAACTTAAGGGTGATCTCGGATCGAATTAGAGAGAAACCGCTGCGACTTTCGTCGCAGATTCGATACGAGTCTCCGCCTACGCTAAAGCTACGGCGGACAAGCCGCCTCCGGCAGTCTGGCTAATAGCTTATAGCATATAGCTTATGGCAGGATGCAATCTAACTATAAGCTATTTGCCATATGCTATTTGCAATTTAGGGCGATTGGCTCAGTTGGCTAGAGCACTTCCTTGACATGGAAGGGATCACAGGTTCAAGTCCTGTATCGCCCATTGTTTTCCTTGTAAACAGAGCGCTAGCGGCAAACAAGCTTTGATTAAAATCGCGGTAGCAGTTCTTGGATGCAAAAGCCCTTCGGGCGCTTCGACAGGAAGTCGAAGATTGCATGCAAGTCCTGTATCGCCCATGTTTTCCTTGCAATCAACGGTATGCGCCAAAATACGCGTTATTTGAAAGCGCTATGGCAGTTCTTGGATAAAATTAGAGGCCTTTGGCCGCTTCGACTTCGTCGAAGATTTTATACAAGTCCCTGCCTTGCCGGCAGGCAGGCTGTATCGCCCACCATTTTTTTTGCTTGCAAAAAAATGGTGAAGTCTCGCCCGTAGCGCAAAATTTGTTTCTTCAAATTTTACGAGCGCGGCGGACCCATTGTTTTTCATGGCGCATAGTCCAGGGTTTATAAAAATCAACAAAAATTCTTTGACTTTTCTCAATATCGCTTTACAATAACTCACTACTTGCTATTTGCTGTAAGCTATATGCCATTTCGGGGACGTCGTCTAGCCCGGTTCAAGACCGCTGATTGTCGATCAGCTGACCGAGGGTTCAAATCCCTTCGTCCCCGTGTTTTTATTCTTTAACATCAAGTTAGCTCTAAATATCATACGCAGCTGTCTCATACACCAACGTCTTATTTGGCAACAATTGATTCCTTCGGAATCGCTTCGACTTCGTCGAAGATTGTTGACAAATCCCTTCGTCCCCGCCATCTTTTTTAAGATTTTTTGTAATCTCAATAGCTTCAAAGGAAATAGCGAAATTGCTTACCTAATAAGTGATTTCGCTATTTTTATTTTCTTCATGATTTTCACTACCATTATCAAGCCTATTAAGTTATTTAAGATATATAATATACTTGGCTACATAGAAAATATCTTAATGCTACGGGAAAAGAATGATATAATTAAAACTCTAAGGAGGTTTGCTTATGAATAAAGAAATCATACTTTCATTGTTGATATTTTTATTTCTTCCTGTACATGTTTTTGCAGAGACCGTTATTCTTAAGTCCGGAAACACCGTGGAGGGAAAGATAATCGAGAAAACAGATAAAGCTATTAAGGTAGATATCAGTGGTATACCTATAACCTATTATTTTGAAGAGATTGAAAGTATAGACGGCCAAGCGCCAATCGTACCAACTGATAATGTTATAAAAGCGATTGAAAAAGATAATAATCAAACCCCTGCTGCGTCAGCCAATAATCCTATAAAACCGGAAGAAAGCACAATTGAGGAAAAACAGGAGAAAACAATTTCCGTAGAAGATAAAACAGTCACAGCTTCCGAGGAATCATACGCAACCAATACCAATATTAAAATCGATCCTGATGTAGAAAAGGCCGCTGACATTTATTGCGCTACGTTTCAAGCGAGAAATGAATCTGGGCTGGGAAAACCGCTTGACCCTCTGCAGCCACGGGTTATGACCGTGGAAGATGCAGGTTCTCATGGCCAGCAGTTTCAACAAATTATCGTCGGTAAAATGGCGGCACTTATGAAAAAGTACAAATGGGATAGCGGAAAACTTGGGGAGGAGTGCGAAAAAGCAGATGAGCGTATAAAAAAAGAATCTTTTCGAAAGAAAGTCCGTGATTTGCTTCGTAAAAGAGGAGATTGTCATTTGGAATATCTAGATTGAATTCTATAAGTAGCATAACTTCTATAAGTTGTGAAAATATTACCAAAAATTATTTTTTTCCTGCTGCACCCCGGCCGCTAAACCAAATTCTCAATTTTTTAATCGATTAATATAAAAGCGGAAAAAAGTCAGAGAAATGAAGAATTACTAAATTGACATACTTTAATATAAGGATTAAACTAATTAAGAGATATTAATAATCTGCGCCCGATGAAAGTGTAAATTAAAATGAAAGAAAAAATTTATTCCTTATTTACGCACTACCTACGTTTTTTTAACAACGTTAAGGCAACCGATCTGGTCGATATAGCGATCATCGCCTTATTCGTTTATTTGATACTAGTCTGGCTTGCCAGGCCCCGCGCAAAGTTTATCTTTATCGGCATGATTGTAGTGGGGGCAGTCTATGCTTTAGCCAACTATTTTGGTTTATATCTGACTACCATGGCGCTGCAGGCGTTCTTCGCGGCTGCTCTTATTATGGTGGTGGTGATATTCCAGGACGATTTACGCCATTTTTTTGAAAGTATCGCTATGCTGGGAATAACCCGCCGTCGCCTTAGGGCTTCATTTTCGCAAAACATAGAAATATTGAGCAGCGCCCTTGCGAATTTATCGCGTAAACAAATAGGGGCGTTAGTCGCCCTGCGCGGAATAGACCCGCTGGAGCGCCATATCGAAGCCGGCATTAATTTGGACGGCCTATTAAGCCAGGTGTTGCTTGAGAGTATTTTTGAGCGCCATGCCCCCAGCCATGACGGCGCCGTGGTTATTGAGGCAAACCGGATTGTCAAGTTCGGCTGCTATCTGCCTCTTTCTACAAACATTAAAGAAGTTGGCCGCCTGGGAACGCGACATGCAGCCGCTTTAGGTTTAACCGAACGCACGGACGCTTTGTGCCTTATTGTATCTGAAGAAGACGGCACGATATCGGTTTCCGAAGAAGATAAAATTAGGCATCTTAAAGATATCGCGCAGCTTCAAACTATTCTCGCAATTTTTTATCAAAAAAAATTCCCGCGTAAAAAAAGCGCGATATTTACAAACTTTCTGACCAAGCATTTTATAAAAAAAATTATCGCTTTTGTAATAGCCTGCGGGATTTGGTTTGTCTTTGGCCACCGCACAGAGATAGTCCGCAGGGACTTTGTAGTGCCCATTGAATACCGCAATCTCGCGCCCAACATCATCATCAAAGAGCCGAAACCCAAGGAAGCGGCCGTCACCTTAAGCGGTTCAGAACAGCAATTTAACCTCCTAAAACCGCAGGAGCTTAAGTTATCCCTGGATATGGCGCGGATTAAAGACGGGAAAAGTATTTTACAGCTTACCAAAGAATTTCTTAATTCTGTCGCAAACCTTTCTGTAGTTAATATTGAACCAAACGAAATCAGCCTTGATGTCTACAGGACAATTTCTCTAAGCGTACCCATAGAATTAAAAACAACAGGAAAATTTCCTAAGGGAGCTTTTACCCAAGAGATAAGAATTGAGCCGAAAGAAGTAACCGTGATAGCTCCGAGCACTATTCCCCGCGAAGCTGTTATAATAACTACAGAGCCAATTGACTTAAGTTCAATAGCAGAAACGACAACTATAGTCCCTGCGCTTAAAGTTCCATCCGAAATCCGTTTCCCGGATGACAAGCGCCCCGACATCAAGGTAATTATCAAAGTGTCAGCGCCGGATGAGGATAAAATTCAGGCTGCCCCGTAGAAATAAATTGCGTTATCCTTAGAGCGCAATCATTGGAGATTTTATGCTCGAAAAGATTTTACAATTTACAGTTTTTTCAAACCGCATTTTAGATTATTGTATCAGCCTTATTATTTTTTTAACCGTGCTCGCGATAGCTAAACTATTTAATAAAATTATTCTTGCGAAATTAAAAAAATGGGCAGATACAACATCTAGCACTCTCGATAATTTTTTAATCTCAACCGTACAGCGATACGTTTATCCTGTACTTTATTACGGCATTTTTTATTTAAGTATCCGCAATCTTATTTTGCATGTTTTTATCGCCAAGCTTATCAACATCTCGGCGGTAGCGATAATTAGTATTTTTTCCATACGCGCGATTACGGCTTTCTTGGGCTACACGTTTCATCAATATTTATTGCAGAAGAAAAAAACCCAAGAATTTGAGCGCAGCTTTATGGGTATGCTTTCAGTGATAAAAGTAATCGTCTGGGGCGTTGGTATAATTTTTCTCCTTGATAATCTGGGTTTTAAAATCTCCGCGGTAATTGCTGGTTTGGGCATCGGAGGCGTGGCAGTAGCCTTGGCTGCCCAGACAATTCTGGGCGACCTTTTTAGTTACCTTGCGATTTTATTCGACCGGCCGTTTGAAATAGGAGACTTTATCGTGGTGGGCGATTTTTTGGGGACAATTGAGCATATAGGGGTTAAAACTACAAGGATACGTAGCTTAGGGGGCGAGCAGATAGTTTTTTCTAACAGCGATCTCACTAATTCGCGCATGCGCAATTATAAACGTATGGACAAGCGCCGTATTGTGTTTAAAATAGGAGTTACCTACAATACGCCGCTAGCGCAGATAAAGGAAATACCTTGTATAATTAAAGATATAATTGGAAAAATTAAAAATACGCTTTTTGACCGCGCGCATTTTGCTGCTTTCGGTGATTTTAGCCTTATCTACGAAGTTGCTTATTACGTCTTGAGCCAGGATTACAATCAATATATGGATATCCAGCAGGAAATTAATATTGCCGTCAAAGAAAAATTTACTCGGCTTGGCATTGAATTTGCTTATCCTACACAAACTGTATATGTAGCAAAATAAAAATGAAAAGAATTCTTTTATTTATCCTGCCCATTCTAATTATCGTCGCCATTGTTTTAACGGTCTTTGGCATCATTCAAATCCGCTTTGAAGAAGACAAGCTGATGGACGATCTGCAAAGAAAAACTAGGACCGTAGCCGAAAGCGTGGACCTGGCGGCACGCTACGCGCTTGTTAATACTGATTTAAAAGTAGCTAACCGTTTGGTAGGAAAATTTCAGGGAAGGGAGAGGCTTCAGGGATGCGTTATTTATGACAAAGAAGGGCAAGTTTTTGCCATTACCGAGCGGATTGCTGCTTGGAGAGAAAAAGGAAAGCCTTATTTAACGGATATTTTAAGCTCGAAATTACCCCGTGCTGCCTTAGAGAAATTTAAAGAATATTCCGTCTACAGCTATATTCTGCCTATATTGGATGACGAGGATAACGTATTGGGCTTAGTGGAAGTCATTTATGACACTTCCTATATGTATGTAATATTAACCGAATTATGGAAGCGCATTAGCGTTGCCTTAATCATTTTAGTGTTCCTGATAGGGGCGATCTCCTTTTTGATCCAGCGGCAAATGTTTATTCTGCCTGTGCAGCGCCTGACCCGCTGGTTCCATAGCTTTCAAAGAGGAGAAATTGATACGTTACACTCTATAAAATCAAAGGGCGAACTCGGTAAATTGGCAAGTGAAGTTGAACAGGTGGCGCTGAGTTTGCGCGTTGCGCGAAAAGCCGTTTCTGAAGAAGCGCATGCGCGTATTGCGAAAGATGAATTATGGACAGAAGCAAAGTTAAAAGACCTTACGCATGCCAAATTGGGGGAGAAGGCTTTTTTCGTAGTTTCAAACAGAGAACCTTTTATGCATATTGTAGATGAGGTAAGCGGCAAAGCAAGATGCATTCGCCCCGCCAGCGGCGTCGTTACTGCCATAGACCCTATACTGCGCGCTTGCGGCGGTACATGGGTTGCGCATGGCGCAGGCAATGCCGATAAAAAATTTGTAAATTCTAAAAACAAACTAGGCGTGCCGCCTGAAGATATCCGCTATATATTAAAAAGAGTATGGTTAAGCAAGGAGGAAGAAGACGGATATTATTACGGCTTTGCCAACGAGGGTTTATGGCCGCTTTGCCATATTACGCATACAAGGCCAATATTCAGGGAAACCGACTGGCAGATGTATAAAAAGGTGAATCAAAAATTTTGCGACGCTATTTTAGAAGAATTACCCGCAAAGAGCCCTTTTGTGTTTATTCAAGATTACCATTTTACGCTGCTTGCGAAATTGATAAAAGAAAAGCGCCCCGATGCAACTATTGCCTTGTTCTGGCATATACCATGGCCTAATCCGGAAGTATTTACCATATGCCCGTATCAAAAAGAAATTATAGACGGCATGCTTGCCTGCGATTTGATCGGCTTTCACGTGCAATTCCACTGCAACAATTTTCTTGAAACTGCCAATAGATTAATTGAATGCCGCGTCGATACGGAAAAATTCAGCATTGTCAGGGCAAATAAAGAAACAATCATCAGGTCTTTTCCTATAAGCATAAACGGCAGCTTAAGCGTAGACGCGCGCAAGATCGACGCGGAAGCTATAGCGCAAATTCGCCAGGAATTTGATTTAGAAGGAAAAATTGTTGCTATAGGAGTTGACAGGATTGATTATACAAAGGGCATTATTGAACGCATATTAGCTATCGATAGGTTTTTGGAAAAATATCCCCAGTATAAAAATAAGTTTGTTTTTGTACAATTAGCAGCCCCAAGCCGGACGCACATACAACGCTACCATGAACTTATCGCGGAAATCGATGAGTTAGTTGAGAAGAAGAACTGGAAACATTCTGACGGCAGCTGGAAGCCGATAGTGTATTTGAAGAAATATTTTTCTCAAGGTGAAATACGCCCCTTTTATATTCTAGGTGATATTTGTATCGTAAGCTCTCTGCACGACGGAATGAACTTAGTTGCGAAAGAATATATCTCTGTCAAAAAAGATAATAGCGGCGCTCTTGTTTTAAGCTGCTTTACCGGAGCATCGAAAGAACTTACTGATGCTATATCCATAAACCCCTATTCAATAGAGGAATTCGCTGACGCCATAAAGACAGCGATAGAAATGCCGCTTAAAGAAAAAACAAAACGCATGGAGAATATGCGTAAAATTGTCAGCGAAAATAATATTTATAAATGGGCCGGCGCTATTATCACTGAATTATCCGCTTTAAAAAAAGCCTAAAATTTTTTAGCTATGCGGCATCTGTTTAGTGAATTGGAAAGAATAAAAAATAAACTTAAAGGAAAATATCTATATATATTTCTGGATTACGACGGCACGTTAACCCCTATCGCTAGAACCCCGAATCAAGCCCGCATTTCGCAAGAAGCAAAGAATATTCTTAAAAGGTTAGCACGATGCCGGCTATGCAAAATAGCGATTATAAGCGGCAGGGCCTTAAAAGATATAAGGAGTCTTGTCGGATTACGAGATATTATTTACGTCGGTAATCACGGTTTTGAGCTCGCTGGCCCAAAAATAAAATTTCAAAATCCGCTATCTTTGCGATACCGTAAAGTTCTTGAGGAAATCAAAAAAAAACTTAATGAGAAAATTTCCTTAATAAAAGGGGCGTTTGTAGAAGACAAGGGCTTATCCTTAAGCTTGCATTACCGCCTGGTAAAAGCAAAAGACATACCAAAGTTAGAGGCTATCTTTCATGAAACCGTAATAATCCATCACGTAAAAGGCCAGGTGAAAATAACTTCAGGAAAAAAAGTTTTAGAGGTCAGGCTTCCCGGCGACTGGGGTAAAGGCAGGGCAGCGCTCTGGCTCTTAGCTAGGCAGAAATTCTTAATCGGCGCAAAGCCTCTTATCCCTATATATATTGGGGACGATGCAAGCGACGAAGATGCGTTTCTTGCACTTAAGAATAAAGGATTAACCGTATTTGTCGGCAGTAAAGGAAGCTCTGATGCGCGGTACTATTTAAATAATCCCAACGAGGTGCAAAAGTTTTTACAAGAAGTTATCTCTATTTCAGATAGGAAATAATTATGGCAGAATTGATAAAAGCAAAAGAGCCGTTTCGTTTTTTTACCAGGCTGCATTTATCGGAACTAACGGGACTGCGAGCTTCCACATTAGGCGAACTGCTTAGCCTTATAAAAAAAGTTCCGGGCTCGGTTATTTACCATCACACTCACAGATTTCTTCAGCAGCATCAATATCTTTCCCCAGAACCTCCCAATGATTTCGCCTACTGGGTTACGCAGGAGCTGGGAGAAGAGGAGCTGGGAGAAGAACTGGCAAGCATAGATGTAGTCCAGTTTTCTACTATCCGCGCTTTGCGTGAAAAAATTGCTAAGACTATCGAGCGTTATTTGGAGCAAAACCGTTTCGCGAAATTGAAATTTTCCCGCCAAAGCGAGGGATTCCATTTCGTTAAATCCGTAAGCTTCGTGCTTCCTACAAAATATGTGGCTTGCGATTTAGCGGAATTTATAGAAATTTTAAATAAGATTACCATTGACTCTATATATTTTCATATTTTCGAAGCGCGCCTGCGGCTTGAAAAGGCAACCAACGATTTTTCTAACTGGATAGAGGAATCCATTGGTGATAAAGAGCTGGCGGAGGAAATTTCTAAACTTGACCCCTATACTTATACTTTAGAAGATTTACGCAAGGCCATCGCGGTAATAATCGCAAGAAGTATTTAAAAACATGGTGCGCATAGAAGAATACATACCGATTGTCGGCCAGGCTATTATCGACGACCTGCGCCTGCTGGGAGAGAAACTCAAAGGTAAAGTTATTCAAAATATCAATTCCACTTCTGTCGGTGGCGGTGTTGCCGAGATTCTAAACCGCATGGTGCCGCTTCTTATGGAATTAAGCGTAGAAGCGCGCTGGGACATAATAAAAGGAGGAGAACAATTCTTTGAAATAACTAAGAAATTTCATAATGCTTTGCACGGAAAACCAGAAAATATAACTAAGAACGATTTTGATATATTTTTAGAGGCCAGCCGTAAGAACATAGAAGAATTAGATACTAAGGGAGATATCGTTTTTGTGCATGACCCGCAGCCAATCGCCTTAATTAAGAAGAAAACTTCTAATAAATGGATTTGGCGCTGCCACGTTGATATATCTAACCCGAATAAACGGCTCTGGCAATTTTTGATGAACTTTATCGTTGATTATGATTCAGCAGTATTTTCCGCTCCGAGTTTTTCTCAAACATTGCCTATACGGCAATTTTTAATTCCGCCCTCCATAGACCCCTTAAGCGATAAGAACAAGGAACTGGCGCCGGACATAATTGAAACGGTGCTTGAGAAATATAATATTACCAAAGATAAGCCTATAATTACGCAAATATCCCGTTTTGACCGCCTGAAAGACCCTCTGGGAGTAATCGAAGCCTACGCTCAGGTAAAAAAATATATAAACTGCCAACTAATCCTGGCCGGCGGCGGCGCCACCGATGATCCCGAAGGCGTTAAAGTTCTTGAAGAGGTTAAAGAAAAAGCAAAGCAATTCAAAGATGTTCATATTTTATTATTGCCTCAGAACGATATAGAAGTGAACGCCCTGCAGCGGGTATCTTCGGTAATTATTCAGAAATCATTAAAAGAGGGTTTCGGCTTGACCGTCGCCGAAGCCCTCTGGAAAGCCAAACCCGTAGTCGCTTCTAATGTTGGCGGTATACCCTTACAGATAAAACATAAATTTTCAGGCTTACTTTGCCATTCTATAGACGGTGCTGCTTTTGCGCTAAAGCAATTCTTAAATAGCCCGGAATACGCAAAAAAATTAGGCGAAAACGGACGAGAGCATATCCGCAATAATTTTTTGATTACCCGGCACATCAAAGATTATATGTTGCTTTTTCTTTCGCTATATCACCCAGAAGATGTGGTTTACCTCTGAAAAAAGCGAAAATTCTTCATTTTTCAACCTCTTACCAATTCTTACCCCCTTGAAAAATATAACATTTTAATTCATTTATTATCATAAACTATCAAAATATAGCATTTATTATATATATATAGCAAATGCTAATTTTTACAAATTTTTACACTATTTAATTTACTTTTATTATCAATAATGATATACTTTCGTTATGGGTGAGCTAAATATGGAAAACGAAAATATTTCACAGAATCCTTATCGCAGCCAGATAATGACACCCAAAGAAGCTGCCCAATATCTAGGCATACACCTTGTTACCATTTATCGGTTAATAAAAAAAGGTGAGTTGCCTAGCTTTAAGATTGGCGGGCAATGGCGTTTTAAAAAAGATTTGCTTGACTCCTGGATTTTGGGAAAGGTCAATAAAAACAGCGAGAAGAAATAATTTAGAAAATAATGAGCCGATTAAACTCATTTAATTGGTACGCTTTATACACAAAGGCGCGCCATGAAAAATTCGTGGAAGATAACCTTATTAAAAAAGGAATAGAAGCATTTACTCCCAAGGTAACTCTTCGAAGAAAATGGTCAGATAGGGTCAAATTAATACAGGAACCTCTTTTTAAAAGCTATTGTTTTGCAAAATTTTCTTTATCAGACAGATTAAAGATTGTTGCTCAACAGGGAGTATCACAGATAGTCCATTTTAATTATAGATATATCCCCGTGCCGGATGAAATCATTAATTCCTTGAGAATTGTTGCCGAAAATGGCGTTCAACTTGACCCTTATCCTTATTTGAAAATAGGCGAAAAAGTAATTGTCCGAAGAGGGCCTCTTAAAGGAGTTGAGGGTTTTATTTTAGAAAAAAGAAACAAGAACGCGCGCCTGGTTATTTCTATAGATGTTATTGAATCATCAGTAAACTGCCTTGTTGATGTCGACTACGTAGAAGCGGCATGATTAAATTATCTGGGTGCCGGTTAAAAGTAACTAAGCTATAAATTTTAGGTTACGAAAGTTACGAAGGTTAAGTTGGTTACGGAGGTTACAAAAATTTAAGATGTTTTAAAAGCAACTTGCGTAACTTACGTAACGTCCGTAACATTTGTACCCTTAACCGTTACCGTTATTTTTAGTAGGCCCTCTGTGACTGAGAGGGCGGAGCTTTGTAACGCGTGCGGTGGATAATTGAAAATATCTGTTTTATTCCTTTTGTGTGTCATGGCATATTTCGTTATCTTATCCATAAGTTTCGCAGCGCTAGCGAAACCAGGCGTGTTTTATTTTCCGATAGCAAGATGCAGCTAAATATTGTATTATGGATTATTATATGCACTGGTGTAATCTATTTTAAAATTTAGCTCTTATGAATAAGCTGCTTAGTTACTTTTTTATTGCTGTCTCTTTTTGTATCACGATTATTACCGGTGTCCGCGGGGAGTAAAGAAACTGCAAAATAAATTAAAGAATATTTTACGCAGGTCAAGGATGCTTGATGGGAAACATTAAGAAACAGAAGATGAGAACAACGCCGCACTAAAATGAAAAATAATAAACAGAAAGTTCCTTACGAAATCATCATCAAGGCCAATCGTAACTGGTTCTATATAGATTGGCGCGGTTTGCTGCACTATCGAGACCTTCTTTTTCTGTTAGTTAAGCGAGATTTCATTTCCCGCTACAAACAAACCATCTTAGGACCGCTTTGGTTCTTTATACAGCCCATCGTTACAACACTGGTATTTACCGTCGTGTTCAATCGTGTAGCTAAGTTATCAACAGATAAACTGCCGCCGTTTCTTTTTTATTTATGCGGTATTACCATTTGGGATTATTTTTCTCGATGCGTAGCTGCAACTTCTATCTCGTTAATCTCGCATGCGCAATTATTCGAGAAAGTATATTTTCCACGCCTTATTGTACCTTTATCCAATATCTTATCCAATTTATTTTCCTTTGCCATACAGATTGCAACTTTTGTCGTCTTTTATATCTATTTTAAATATTTTACCGGCGCAGGAATACTAATCGATCCTAGTCCGCACACTCTCGCAATACTGCCGATTTTGCTTTTGCAGACAGCCGCATTTGCATTAGGTGTGGGTTTATGGGTTTCGGCACTAACTGCAAAATATCGTGACTTGTCATTATTAATGACGTTTATCATACAACTCTGGATGTATGTAACTCCGGTAATTTATCCGGTTTCAACTATTCCCTCTCACTGGAGGTTTATCATGGCAATAAATCCTATGGCTTCCGTAGTAGATTTGTTCCGTTATGCTTTCTTTGGAACCGTTGCCCTTAGCCTTAAATATCTCGGGATTTCTATCTTGATTACCGTGCTTACTTTAGTTTCCGGCCTTCTTGTATTCAATAAAATCGAGAGGACATTCGTGGATACGGTGTAATGTTTTATGCCTAAACCTATTATTGAAGTTGAAAATATCTCAAAGCTCTACCGTCTGGGCTCTATAGGCTCAACTACTTTTCGAGAATCGATAGAGCGTTGGTGGCTGCGCTTCCGGGGCGAAGAAGCTCTTATTCGCAAAATCGGCACGAAAAATTCAATGATTCCTTCTGATGATCCCCAGGTAGGTCCGGAACCGAACACCATCTGGGCGCTAAAAAATGTTTCTTTTACCGTTCAACCAGGAGAAATCGTCGGTATTATCGGGAGAAACGGAGCAGGAAAATCCACGCTTCTAAAAATTCTTTCCCACATCACCGAACCAACCGAGGGCCAAGCAATTATACGTGGCAGAACATCTTCCCTTCTTGAGGTAGGAATAGGCTTCCATCCGGAGCTAACCGGAAAAGAGAACATTTATCTCAACGGCGCTATTCATGGAATGCGCAAGGCTGAGATAAGCAGGAAGTTGGATGAAATCATCGCTTTTTCGGAAGTGGAAAAGTTTATTGATACTCCGGTTAAACGTTATTCTTCAGGCATGTATGTGCGACTCGCTTTTGCCGTTGCCGCGCACCTTGAGCCAGAAATACTTATTGTTGATGAAGTGCTGGCAGTAGGAGATTTGTGCTTTCAAAAAAAGTGCCTGGGAAAGATAGAGGAAATCAGCTCAGAGGGCCGCACGGTTCTATTTGTTTCACATAGTATGCCTATGGTTTTACGCCTTTGCGAACGCGCTATTTTACTTCAATCAGGATGCATAAAAACGGACGGTCCGGCAGAGGAGGTAACAAAATATTATATAAGTTACGGCCATAGCTGCAACCCTACTCAAAAAATTTGGTTAAGCCCTCAAGAAGCGCCAGGCGATGATGTTGCGAAGTTACATGCAGTTCACGTGTTAAATAAAGATAAAGAACCTATAGAAAATATTGACATCAGAGAGCCGGTGCGGATAGAAGTAGAGTACTGGAATCTGCAGAGTAAACTGCATCCCACAGTAGTTCTCCACTTCATAAACGAGGAAGGCATATGCCTCTTCACCAGCAATGATTTTAATAATACTGTATGGAGAGATACACCGCGCGCTCCAGGATTGGTAAAGGCGACCTGCACGGTTCCGGGCAACTTTTTTGCAGAAGGACGTATCTTTATATCGGTAGCGATTTCAAGTTATAATCCCAACGATCTGCATGCGTTGGCACGGGAAATAGTCTCCTTTCAGGTGATAGACCGCAGCGAAGGCGATGGGGTGCGCGGAGAATATACAGGGGCAGCGTGGCCCGGAGTATTGAGGCCAATGCTGCAATGGGAAATAACTGTGCAATCTGCATGATTGAATCAACGCATGACGATAAACGCATTTTAAGATATAGATTTATTTTTCAGAAAATATGGATAGATAGGGAGGCAGTAATATGAAGCGTTTCAGTTACGCAGATTTTGAGATGAACTTCAAGGAGCCGGAGATCATAGAAGAGCATCTTTTGAGTTTTATGCCTTATTTTTCGCATTGCCGGCATGTTGTAGATATCGGCAGCGCCAGCGGAATATTCTTAAAACTTTTGCGTAATGCCAAAATTAAAGCTACCGGAATCGAAAATAACCCCGATTTGGTTGAACATTTGCGCTCACAGCAATTTGATGTGATAGACGCAGACGCGACATCAATTTGGCCAAATATCCAGTTTGAATTTGATGGAATATTCTGTTCACATCTTATCGAGCACCTTGAATTCGAAAAGGTTGTTGATTTAATAGAGGGTTTTTCTTCTAAAATAAAAAATTCCGGGATTGTTATTTTAGCTTTTCCAAATCCCGAAAGCTTGGAGGCGCAACTCTTTCAATTTTGGCGCGACCCCCAACACGTTAGATTTTATCATTCAGATTTAATCTGTGGAATTTTAAAACACTACGGGTTTGAGATTGAAAAAGTTTTTTCGCAAGGCACCTGGGGACAGCTCCAAGAAACAAACGTTAAGGATAATATTTTTAGTTTTAGGAGAATATTTTTAGTGCGCTGGATAGGCCGCATATTAAAATTTTTGCTTGGCATACGCAAAAACGAAATAGAGGCTGATTATATACTTAAGTTAAGAAGAATTGGCCGCGAGGTTGTTATTGTTGCCAGAAAAATAAACAAAGTTAATGATAAATAGCGATGAGCCAGGAGTCCTCGCGGTCGTAGTGTGCTTTAATAATGATAAAGACACAATTTCTGCTCTGGAAAGTTTACGGAAAAGCCACTACCGGAGCATGGAGGTTTTTCTTGTAGATAATAGCTCTCGGACATACGCTTATTTCGACAAAGATAAGCTTTACGCATTGGCTGATTGCGTAGTGACCGCAAAAAACAAAGGTTTTGCCGCAGCCTCCAATATTGGGATAAAATACGCGCTCGCTAAAAATTTCTCTTATGTTTGGCTGGTAAACAATGATCTTTTCGTCGAGCCACAGACTCTCAATAATCTGCTAGATGCAATAAGAAGTTACCCCAAGGCTAGTTGCAGCTGCCCCAAGATCCTTTTTAGCGATGACCCAACTAAAATTCAATTCGCGGGAGGTTTTAAACCAAACGAACCATCCCATTGGTCACCCAGAGGTAGCTGGGAAACGGATAAAGAAAGTTATAATTATATCCAAGAGGTAGACTGGGTTTCAGGGGGATGCATGCTCATGGGCGTGCAAGCAATTAAAGATATCGGCTTGCTTGATGAGAGGTTTTTTATTTATTACGAAGACGTTGACTGGTGCTTACGGGCAAAAAAAAGAGGATGGGCGTGTTTATATGTCGGGACGACCAAGGTAAGTCATAAAACCGGCCGAAGTGTAAAGGAAGCCGTAAAATATTATTATCCCCGGGCGCAATTTTTATTCCTGGCGAAATATTATCCGTATCTATTGTTTACCGCTCTAAAAAAATACAATAGCCATTTTCTTCTTGCTCATCTAAAGCAGAAAGACTGGGCAGGGGTCTTAATGGACGTTAAGGTGTATTTAGGTTTCTTCTTTAAATGGTTTTGGGCGGGGCTGATAAGCCCCTTGCATCATTAAATTTGTGTCGATATCTTTATTGTTAAAATTAGTAATTAAAGAACATAATAATTCCAGGAAAATATAAATAGATGGCAAATGTGTTGCTAATAGATCCTCCCTGGTACGCGTTGCAGAATATTTATTACGATAATGTATCTTATGGGCTTGCATCTTTGGCCGCAGTCCTTCGCAACAACAAGCACAATTGCATTATATATAATGGAGAATTTAAAAAGATTGCACCCAAGTCTTTTAGGCAGGGTATACTTACTGATTACAATTTTTATCTCTCTAATCTAAACACCGATAGCCAGATTTTGCAAAAAAACTGGGAAGAAATATTAAAAATCGTAGATGAATTCAAACCCACTATCATCGGCATAACTATTCCGACGGCAAAATATGCAATTGCCATTAAAATCGCCAACCAATTAAAAAATGAATTTCCATCTATTTTTATTATCGCAGGAGGCCCGCATCCAAGTATTCTGCCGAGAGAAACCATAAAAGAAAGATCAATTGATATAGTGGTCAAGGGCGAAGGCGAAGTTACTTTTTTAGAATTAGTGAATGCCATCGAAAACAATGATAAATTTGAAAACATCACAGGTATTGCATACAAATATAATTCTGTAGTCTATGAAAATGAAGACAGAGAATACATACAGGACCTGGACAGTTTACCTCCTCCGGCCTGGGACTTAACTTATAGAGCGTCAAGCCACCAACCAGATAGTTTCGGTACAATTTTTTCTTCCAGGGGATGCCCCTATCGCTGTATCTTCTGCGCCAGCCATAAGATCTGGAGTAGAAAAACCAGGTATATGTCTCCTGAGCGGGTGGTGAAAGAACTCAAATATACTGCAGGCAAATTCAAAACAAAATACTTTCGTTTTGTCGACGATACTTTCATTCTTGATAAGAATAGAGTGATAGAAATCTGCGCTAAAATTAAAGATTCTCAAATGAATATTAATTGGATGTGCGACATAAGAGCCAACTTAGTTACTTTTGAACTATTGAAAATTATGAAAGACGCCGGATGCGTTAGGGTGAATATAGGAGTTGAATCAGGTAATCCAGAAATACTGAAATATATTAAAAAAGATATTACTATAGAGCAAGCCCGCAAGGCATTTAACATAGTTAAGCGGCTAAAGATGGAGTCCCTCGCTTATTTTATGCTTGGGTTTCCTAATGAAACAATTAAGCAGATGAAAGATACGGTTAAGCTTATGCGTAGATTAAGAAGCGATTCATCATGCTTTTGTATAGCAACCCCTTATCCAGGGACAGAGCTATACGATTTTGCTCTTCAAAATGGGATTTTGCCCGTTACGCAAGATTGGTCTAGCTTTTTTCATCATTCCCCGGAAATGCTTTTAACAAAAAGCGTAGAACACCGGGCCTTTAATGCTTTAATTAATAAAATACAGAATAAGATTGATAAGGACAGGATTTGGAATTATAGAAAAATGGTTATAAAAAGGAGATTAAAATTAGCGGTTTGTCATCCGTTAGAATTTATAAAAAAAGCTGCAAGAAAAGTTACTAAGATATGAACATCTGTTTTGTTTCTCATGAGTACCCGGAAGAAACCGGCTGGGGAGGCATCGGAACATATACCTATGAGATAGCCCATGGTCTCGCGCGGCTTGGCCACAAGGTGGTTGTGGTATCCCGCGCTTTATCAAAGGAGCAGGTATACGAGGAAGATGATGAAGTTACCGTTTACCGCGTTCTTCCTAAATTAAGGCTGAGTAATGTCCGTTTATTTTGGAGAATAAACCGATTTTGGGAAGGTTATCAGATATCCGTGGCCCTACTTTTAAATAAAATTGTCCGGAAACATAAAATTAATATTATTGAGACGCCCAGCATAAATGGAGAAACTTTCTTTTTTCAATATTTTTATAGGAGGCTTCCAGTTGTCATGCGGCTGCATTCCGCCACTATACAGGATATTATCTCCAACGGAATGAAATTTAGCGGGGCATTAAGGATAAACCACTGGTTTGAACGCCATGCGGTTCCATTAGCAAAAGGCATTACTGCTCCCAGCAAAAGTGCAGTCAGGGAAAATTTATCCTACTTGCCTATACAGGAAAATAAGGTCAGCATAATTCCTAACCCTTTAAATACAGACTTTTTTACGCCCGGCTATAAAAATGAAACAATTCAAGAACCCCTGGTTCTTTTTGTTGGGAGGGTTGAATTACTCAAAGGCGCTCATATTCTCGGGCAGGCTATTCCCGCTGTTTGTAAATACTTTCCAAACGCTAACTTTATTTTTGCTGGTAGTGATGGCCTGGCCCCGGATGGCGGCTCAATGATACAATGGATACTTAATTGCCTCCCTCACAATTTACAGCACAGAGTAAAGTTTACTGGAAATCTATTTCGAAAACAACTGCTTACGTTTTATCAAAAAGCAACTGTGTTTGTCAGGGCATCTCTGACGGAAATTTTCGGATATTCCTGCATTGAAGCTATGTCTTGCGCTAAACCAGTAATTGCTTCTAAAGTAGGCGGGCTCGAAGAAATTATTGAACATAATAAAACGGGCTTCCTGATTACCCCAAAAGATCCCGAGGCCCTAGCGGATAAAATAATCGAGCTTCTTAGTAACAAGGAACTTTGTCATTCAGTGGGTAATGCTGCACGGGAAAGAGTATTATCAACTTATGCCTCAGAAATAGTATCTAAGCAAATGGAGGAGTTTTATAATTCCGTTCTCTAAGTTCATTATAATTTTTGTTTAATAAGAAAAATATGCCATTCATTCGCCCAATAAAATTTAAAAGTTCAGAGTTGCCTCAAAAGGAAAATATTGATTTAGTGTTTTAGAAAGCACTATTTATGGGAGGCTGAAGATGCCCACTCGCAGAATTTTAGTTACCGGAGGAGCTGGATTTATTGGTTCTCATCTGGTGGACAAATTAATAGAAGAAGGCCACCGGGTGCGTGTTGTAGACAATTTTGACAAGCAGGTTCATGGCAACACTAAACCGTCCCATTTGAATCCGGAAGCCGAATATATAGAGCTGGATATAAGAAACAGGGATAAATTGAAACGGTGTATTAAAAACATTGACGCTATTTTTCATCAGGCAGCGGTGGTAGGCGTAGGCCAATCCACATACCAGATAGAAAGATATATTGACAACAACATTCGAGGGACCGCTGCATTGCTGGATGTACTGGCCAATGAAAAGAATTCAGTAAAAAAGATTATTGTGGCTAGTTCGATGAGTATATACGGAGAGGGGAGCTATTCCTGCCCCAAATGCGTAAAGGTAGAATGTAAAATAAGAAATTTAGAACAACTTAAAAAAAGAATTTGGGAAATGAAATGCCCTAATTGCGGCCGTATTGTTAAATCAGTCGCTACAGGAGAAAGCAAGCAGTTAACGCCCACGTCGATATATGCGCTGACTAAATTGCAACAGGAACAAATTACACTTCTTGTGGGTAAAACCTACGGGATTGCGGCTGTGGCGCTGCGTTATTTTAATGTGTACGGCCCTCGCCAGGCACTCTCCAATCCTTATACGGGAGTATGTGCGATATTTTCTTCCCGCATTAAATGTAACCGCGAGCCCTTAATTTATGAAGATGGCTTGCAGACCAGAGATTTTATTAATGTAAAAGATATAGTTGCGGCAAATCTCTTAGTGCTTAATAATTCTAAAGCAGATTATGGTTATTTTAACGTAGGCACAGGGGAAGCGGTCTCTATTTTAACAATAGCGCAGTTATTGACGAAATTGTATAAAAAGACAATCGCCCCAAAAATTATCAATAAATATAGGATTGGGGACATACGGCATTGTTATAGCGATATAACTGCAATTAAGAAGCTCGGGTTTAAACCAACGGTAAAATTAGAAGACGGATTAAAAGAACTTGTCGCATGGGGCATAAACGAAGAAGCGCGAGATTTATCCCTCGTCGCAAATAGAGAGTTAGCAAAAAGAAGACTAAGGTTCTAATTATAATGCTCACCTTCATGCATAGATAACGTTGTAATATCTATAAATGCTTTATGGAAGGCAACCCCGACATCACCGTTATTGTATGTACTTATAATCGCTCATTGTCATTAAAGCGAACCCTGTTTGCGTTGATCAAGCAGGAGCCGGTAATTTCTTTTGATATTATAGTCGTGGACAATAATTCATGCGACGACACAACCAGCGTGGCAGAAGAAATAAGTAAAAAATCACCGATACCACTAAGGTATTACAGGGAAGAAAAACAGGGGGTTGCTCATGCCCGGAACAGAGGGGCACATGAAGCAAAAGGCAGATATATTGCTTATATTGATGACGATGTTGTTCCGGACAAAAATTGGCTTAAGAGCCTGGTCGATTGCCTTGAAAGCCAGAATCCAAAACCCTCCTGCATCGTAGGAAAAATTGAGCTTGTATGGGAAGGGCATAAGCCGGATTGGTTTCCGGAAGAATATGAAACTATACTGGGGCGATACGATTTCGGTAATCAGCCAAAATATTTGGGATCCAGAG
>JAQTOI010000001.1 GCA_028713415.1 Candidatus Omnitrophota bacterium | reverse complement strand
TTGAGTATCAAAGGCAGCCGCGATACCGTGAGAAAAAAGGCAAGTTATAGGCTTATAGAACTTATTTATGGTAGGGTAACAGGCTAAAAACCGAAGAGTGCGCAGCGAAACGAAGCCTCCCCGTAGGGGACAAAAGACTTTTAAAAATTTAACTCCCTTAATAAAAATATGCTGACAAATTATAAAACTTCGGTAGTTTTATAAATTTCTATAGGCAAGCTACGAAATGATATATTTTAATGTTATAGTTTATCATTTAATTTTCAAGTCTGTGGTCTTTGGTCTATAGTCTTTGGTCTATTCTATGCGTTTATTTATTGCCATTACCATTCCGGATGAAATAAAAGAAAAAATCATAAAAGCCACAGAAACTTTCAAACGCGTGTGTCCCGATGCTAAATGGGTCAAAGCCGAAAACATCCACATGACGCTAAAGTTTTTAGGCGAAGTAGAAGAAAAACTTCTTGAGGAGATACAAAAAGTTATTACCCAAACCGCTTTTTGCAGCTCATTTACGGTTAAACTGACGCATTTTGGCTTTTTCCCATCAGAGAAAAATCCGCGGGTATTTTTCATTGCGACCGATAAGGAAGAAATTTTAAAAGGTATGGCGGATAATTTAGAAGAAAATTTGGAAAAGCTTGGATTTCCAAAAGAAAAACGCTTTCTGCCTCATTTGACCCTGGCCAGATTTAGGGAAGCGAAAAATATAGAAGCTTTAAAATCAGCAGTTCATCGGTCCGCAGTTGAAGGTAGTTTCACCATAGAGGCGATAACTTTATATAAGAGTACGCTTAAGAAAGACGGCCCGGTTTATGAAAATATCTTTAGAGCAGCCCTCACTCCCCCCAAAATAAAGCAGGAATAAAGGCCAGCTACCACATCATCCCCGACAATACCGCAAGCGCCGGGGCATTCTTCTAACCTGTTGGCTGGAGGAATTTTTATTAAATCCAGCGCCCTGAAAAGAAAAAAAGCAATAACCACGAATTTAAAGTCGCGGGGTATAAACAATAAACTGATTAACATGCCAGCGAAATCATCAATCACTATTTTTTTGCTGTCTTTTTCTCCGTAAATATTTTCCGCTCGGCTACAGCATAAGTAAGAAAGTATAATTGTTATAATTGTGGCAATAAAAAAATAAAATCGCGTCTTTATTAACGCAAAAAAATATACTGCCGCAAGGCACGCCCAGGTTCCGGAAGCAAACGGCATGTAGCCTATGCCGGCAACGCTGGTTATGCTCAAACAAATCTTATCGCTTAAACTTAATTCCCTCATCTCCTAATTATTTCTTTCCCATTCGCGTAAATTAGCGTTTCTTTCATTCGCGGCAATTCGCGTTTTAGAAAGTGCGTATCATTTTACGGTTAACCCAGAAAAAATGTACCCCGGAAAATAAGGTAATAGCGACAATGTACCACATGACTATAGGAATTACTCTTACATAAAGAAACTCCACGATTTTGTTGGGGGCGAGGCTTTTGAAAAGAATAAGGGTAATAAAAATAAAAACTATACCTACGAGCTGACAAAACGTTTTATGCTTGCCTAAGCTTTTTGCCTCCATTACTACGCCTTTATTCAGACTATATAACCGTAGTCCTGTCACGATGAATTCGCGCAGCATAATAACGCTGACCATCCAGGCGTTAACGATAACCTTTAGCTGCAAAAAAGCAAGGAAGGTTCCGATAATAAGTATTTTATCGGCAATCGGGTCAAGGAGCTTGCCTAAATCGGAAATCAAATTCTTCTTGCGCGCAAGATAACCATCAAGAAAATCTGTGATAGAAGCGATAATAAAAATAATAAAGGCTATAATGAGCGAAAAAAAGGTATTGCGCAAAATAAACCCTATGCACACAAACGTCAGGATGATTCTTAAGAAGGTAAGTTTGTTGGATATGTTCATATTATCAGCTTTCAGCTATCAGCTATCAGCTTTCAGCTATCAGCTTATAATTTTTTCTTTTAGCTGAAGGCTGACGACTGATGGCTGCCGGCTACTTTCCGACTAAATCATATTCATAAGCGTCTGTAATTGTTGCTTCGTAAAACTGCCCAATATTTAAGCCTTTCTTTTTTAAAAAAACTACTCCGTCAACTTCCGGAGCATCATATTGAGTTCTTCCTGTATATACATTCTTCTGCTTCTCTTCAACCAAAACCTCAAGCTTACTTCCGACCATGCGCTGGCAGGCTTTGCTTGAGATTTCCTGCTGTAAATTCATTATTTCCTGCAAGCGCCGTTTCTTTGTGCGGTAATGCACCTGCGGCCTAAAGCTATAAGCCGGAGTGCCTTCTTCGCGTGAGTATAAAAAAACACCTAATCGTTCAAATTTTACCTCTTTTAAAAAATTAAGCAATTCTTTAAACTCCTGCTCGGTTTCGCAAGGATACCCTACGATAACCGACGTGCGCAGGCAGCAGCCGGGAATCTTTTTGCGTAAAAACTTAATTAAACTAATTATTTCTTTTTTAGTAATCCGGCGGTTCATGTTTTTTAAAATCCTGTCGCTGATATGCTGAATCGGCACATCTATATATTTGCAGATCCTCTCGTTATTTGCTATCACATCGATAAGCTTGCGGCTGATATGCGCCGGATGCGTATAAATTAGGCGTATCCAGCGTATATTTTTTGTTGTGCGAAGGATATCTTTAAGTAAAGAGGCCAGATTCTGCGTTTCTCCCAAATCACTGCCCCAACTGGTAATATCCTGGCCTATGATATTAAGTTCTACTGTGCCGTGCTTATCCAGAAAGCGTGCCTCTTTCAAAATATCTTCGCGGCTGCGGCTCTTTAAGGGGCCCTTAATTAAAGGAATCGCACAATAACTACAGTGGTTTGCGCAGCCTTCGCATATTTTTAAAAAGGAGCTAAAGGAAGGGGTGAGGGTTTTTTGGCTTGCGAATCCGGAATCTAGCGATTCAATGCCCTGCCAGGAGTCAACTTCGGGGAAAAATTTTTCAAGAGTTTTACGGTATCTTTGAACCAAGCAGCCGCACACTAAAATTGCCCTGGCTTTCCCGATTTTTTTTAGCCTCACTGCCTCCTTGATTGCGGCAATAGACTCTTCCTTAGCCGCATCGATAAAACCGCAGGTGTTAATAATAAGTAAATCGCCAACTGCTTGAGATGAACCCTCAAGGGAGGAGCCTATCAGCCGGTAACCTTTATTCATGAAGCGCTGGGCAATAAGTTCTGAGTCGTAGGTATTGCGGAAACAACCCAGCGAAATAAGAGAAAATTTTTGCGCCATAACTGACCCTTAATAATTTTTTCAATTAGGGGTCATCCTGAGGAGCGGAGCGACGAAGGATCTCATACACTAGATCCTTCAGTCCTTCGGGCTTCAGGATGAGGGGTCGAAAAATATAACCCCTCTGACCCTCATTTTACTACAGCTATTCCTGAAGAGTTTATCTTGAGGCTCTTAATTTTCTTTTTGGAAGAAGTCAGAGGCGGAACCGGTTTACCGTTAACTTCTAAATACACTGCAGAGCCGTCGCTTATTTTTAGTTCTATTTCTTTTTGCCCTTTCCAGGTTTCCATTTTACCCTTATCAAGCATGCCTTCTAAAAGTATCTTTCCATCAACTTTCACGGTTAAGAAACAATTCTTCTTGGCGGTAAGAAAAACGGTTATATCTTTCACGGGTGCACTTTTAGGAGAACTTTCTTTAACGGGAGAGGCTTTGGGCTTGACCCCTTGTTTGGGAAGCTTTTCTTTGAAAATATCTTTTTCTTTGGCAGCTGATGGTTTACGCGCGGCGCGAGCAGTTACTTTAGTTTTCGTAACCGGACGTTTTGCAAACTGCGATATTTTTCCTATGACAAAACTTCCTACTTTAATAAAGACAAATAATGCGACCAACGCTAAAAGCACTGCGGTGATAACTTGACGCACGCGCAAAGGTATAGCTTTTATGGTAAACTTTATTTTGGGCGCCTTATCCACTACGAAAGCCGGCGCGTTTTTTTTATCATCTTTGGGTTTAATTTGTTCTCCGCCTGCAACCTTGGACAGCTCGGAATAGTTTAAGCCTAAAAATGAAGCATAAATTTTTATAAAGCCCTTTAAGTAAGCGTGGTTGATGTTAGAGAAGTTTCCTTCCTCAAGGTCACGGATAACCGATGGGTATAATTTAGTTTTTTCAACTACTTCTTCAATGCTCAAGCCCAATTCCTGCCTGCGTGTTTTTAATTTAGCGCCTATCTCTTCGTTCATGACGGAATCCACCCTTTTTCTTTCTGGTAAATTTCTGGGTCAACTAAAATTTCGCGAGCCTTACTGCCGCAGAACGGCCCGACAATCCCGGCCTGCTCCATTAAGTCAAGAAGCCTCGCGGCGCGGGTATAACCCACGCGCATCCTGCGCTGCAAGATAGACGCGGAGGCTTGCCGCGCTTGCAGAATAGTTTTTATCGCATCCTCGAATAACTCATCCTCTTCGACATTCATCGTGCCTTTTTTCTCCGCTTGCGTAATGCCTTCTTCGTAAATGGGGCCTCCCTGATTTCTCATAAATGAGGTGAAATTATCTATATCTTCATCGTCAACGTAACAGCCTTGTGCGCGAATCAATTTTGGGGCGCCGGGCTTCAAAAATAACAAATCTCCTTTGCCGATAAGTTTATCCGCGCCCATCGAATCAAGCACGGTGCGCGAGTCCACTTTCGAAGATACTTTAAAAGAGATTCTCGCGGGAAAATTCGCTTTAATAACTCCGGTAACAACATCAACCGAAGGCCTCTGGGTCGCCAATACCAGGTGAATTCCTACGGCTCTTGATAATTGAGCCAGGCGCTGGATAGCGGTTTCGATATTTTCTTTAGCTACCACCATAAGGTCAGCCAGTTCATCGACAATAATAATAATGTACGGCATCTTATTGCCGTTTTTATTGTACATATCAATATTGCGTGCGCCCTCGCCCGCAAGCAGTTGATACCTGCGTTCCATTTCTTCTACCGCCCAGTTTAATGCAACAAAAGCTTTTTTTGCTTCAAAAATAATCGGATGAATAAGATGAGGGATACCGGCAAAATGCGCCAGCTCTACCATCTTAGGGTCAATAAGAATGAACTTCACCTCATCAGGCTTTGCTTTCACTAAAATCGAGCAAACAAGAGAATTAACACAAACAGTTTTGCCTGAACCTGTGGTTCCCGCTATTAAAAGGTGCGGCATGTCTTTTAAATCCGCCACCACAGCGTTGCCGGAGACGTCTTTTCCGATAGCCAGCGTTAACTTTGAAGAAGAATTAATGAAAGCCTTTTCTTCTAAAACTTCCCGGAAAGATACCAGGTGTTTTTTCTCATTAGGTATCTCAACGCCCACGGTGCCTCGCCCTGGTATAGGCGCTACTACCCGTGCCGATGAAGATTTCATCGCAAGAGCGATATCATCTGCGAGGGCAGAAATTTTCTGTATTTTAACGCCTGCCGCGGGCTGCAGCTCATACATGGTCACCACGGGGCCTTTTTGCACGCTAACCACTTTAGTCTCGACGCCAAAGTCAGAAAGTGTATCTTCCAGGTTGGCTATACTTGCTTCAATATCTTCTTTTACCTCGCGATAATCAAGCGCAGGAGGGACTTTCAGGATTTCGTACGAAGGCAGCTTGTATGTTTTAGGGTCGAACTTTTTCGTAAGCTCCCCCTCGAGTGTTTCTATCTTTTTTTGAGCGGCGGCCTGCTCGAGAGCCTTATCGCCACTTGTCTCTTTAGGCAGGACATCCTTGGGCTTAGCTACTACGGCTGGTTTTGGGTTGTAAAATTTTATTTCCGGTTTTATTCCGGATTTCTTCTCTCCATTTAACTCCTTCGGTTTTAAATCCTGCTCTTTGAGAACTTTTCTCTTTTTATCTTCAAAAGCTTCACCGGAAGCAGGAAGTTTTATATATTTTGATTCGCGCCTGTGCGCAATGGCTGAGCCCAAATAATTAAACATACTTTTACAGGCGCGCGAGGCTAGAGGAAATAAATCCAAGAAAAAGTAACCGAACAACAAAAGTGCATTTACTACAAGAAGCAGCCCCACGGTAATAAACGAACCCTGCGTGCCTAAATATTTTTTGGCAAAAGTAGCAAGGTACCACCCCGTTATCCCGGCATATTTGAATAAGTTGTTGCCTGATGGGTCTTCTATAAATAACCCTACAAAAGCGGAAAGGAAAATAATAAAAAAACAAAATGAAATTATATTGACAATCTTACTCTTGCCTAACCCGCAGAACCGGACAATCTGGAAGCAGGCAAGGCCAAGGCAGAAAAAATAAAAAGGAAAAAAGTAAGAGGCATAACCAAAAACAAAAAAAAGCCCGAAGGCCAGGTAAGCGCCGAATATGCCGACAAAATTATGGGTAACACCTGAAGGTGGATATGTTAAAAAGGGGATGTCGCGCGGGGTATAAGAAAGAAGGCTTAAAAATATTATGCTTGCTACAAAAAAAAGAGTTGCGCTCTTTAATAAAGACGAAATTTTTTTCATATAGGCGCGAATTACCGCGGATGAAAAATGCGCTAACTCCCGCAAAACGAATTAGCGGCAATTAGCGCTTAAGGCTCTATCTGCTTCATGCTCAAGTTGATCTTGCCCTGGTTGTCTATGCCTATCACTTTAACTTTTACTATATCCCCTTCTTTAAGGAAATCTCTTACATCTTTCACGTAAGTATTGGCTATTTCAGAAACGTGGATAAGGCCCTGTTTTCCGGGAAGGATTTCACAGAAGGCTCCAAAATTGGCTATGCGCGTAATCTTTCCCTCAAAAACTTCTCCCGGTTCTATCTCTTTGGTTAAATTAATAACAATTTTGACAACTCTTTCGAGCTCCTCCTGGGTGTATGCCATTACGGAAACGGTTCCTGCTTCATCGTCAATGTCTATAGTCGCGTTATTTTCGCGGGAAATACGCCTGATAATTTTTCCTCCAGGCCCTATAACTGCTCCGATTTTTTCTGAATCTATCTTGAAAGTCTTAATTTTCGGTGCGTATTGCGCAACCGCCTCGCGCGGAGTGGATATGGCCGCATTCATCTTTTTTAAAATAATCAATCGCGCTTCTTTCGCGGCTGCAAGCGCCGCTTCTATGATTTCGTAAGTAAGCCCTTCTGACTTTATATCCAGTTGAATCGCGTTTATGCCGTTCTCTGTTCCGGCAATCTTAAAATCCATTTCTCCGTAGTGGTCTTCAAGCCCGGCGATATCGGTAAGAATTTTAAAATTGCTCCCTTGCGAAACAAGGCCCATGGCAATTCCCGCGACAGGGTTCTTTATGGGCACTCCAGCATCCATAAGCGATAATGATGAAGCGCATACCGTAGCCATACTGGAAGAACCGTTGGATTCTAAAATCTCGGAAACCAACCGTATGGTATAAGGGAAATTTTCCTTTGAAGGGATCACTCTCAATAAAGCTTTTTCTGCCAGCGCACCGTGGCCTATGTCCCTGCGCGAAGGCCCTCTCATGGGTTTAATTTCCCCCACGCTAAAGGGCGGGAAAATATAATGCAGCATAAAATGCTTGGATTGCTCACCCTCCAAGGCCTCGATATGCTGCGCATCAGAACTGGTGCCCAGGGTAGTCACGGCTAAAGACTGGGTTTGTCCCCGCGTAAAAACGCTTGAACCATGAGTACGCGGCAGGACACTGACCTTGCAGTCTATAGGCCGTATTTCATCTAGAGACCTGCCGTCCGGACGCTTTCCTTCTTCCATGATTTTTTTACGTAAAAAAGAATCCTCCAAAACTTCAAAAGCGCAAGCTACGGCTTCTTGTGTAATCTGGGGATTTTCTTTAAGCTTCTCCGCATAAAAAGAAGAAATA
Source organism: Candidatus Omnitrophota bacterium (assembly GCA_028713415.1). GTDB lineage: Bacteria > Omnitrophota > Gorgyraeia > Duberdicusellales > 4484-171 > JAQTOI01. Next base: position 78,714 of record JAQTOI010000001.1, on the reverse strand, counting down.
AGCTCGTTCACCTGGGTTTCACGCTCTTCTTTATTTAACATGCCGTAGATACTTTCCAATTTAGCAAGCACCAAAGGCCTTAAGGCGTTGATTAAATTCTCATCCGGCACTGATAAAGGAAAAACTTTTTTCTGCTTACCGGTCTTGCGTTGTAAAGATTTTTGCAGGTTGATTATTTCTTTTATGGCAGGGTGCGCGAATTTAATAACATTTAACGCCTCTCCTTCGTTGATTTCTCCAAAATTACCTTCCAGCATTACTATCTTTTCTGCAGTTCCGGCTATAACAAAATCAATCGTTGACTTTTCACGCTCTTCATAAGTCGGGTTAATTAACAGCTGATCATCTACTTTTGAAACTCTTACCGCGCCTACGGGATTATCAAAGGGTATATCGGAAATGAGCAAGGCTGCGCTGGCCGCGTTAATGGCGAGCGTATCGGGGTCATTCTTAGCGTCGCTTGAAAGCACCATAATAACGATTTGGATTTCGTTGGTAAGCCCTGCGGGAAAAAGCGGGCGAAGTGGCCTATCCACTAGGCGGGCGGAAAGTATTTCAGAATCTTTCGGGCGGCCTTCCCTTTTTATAAAACCGCCGGGTATTTTACCCATGGCGTAAGTTCTCTCTTGATACTCTACGGTAAGTGGGAAAAAACCTTTTGTTTGAGGTTCTTTGGAAACGCAAGCAGTAGCCAGCAATACAGTATCTCCATAAGAAGCCACAACGCTGCCGTTAGCCTGGCGCGCCCAATCACCGGTAGAAAAATTAAAAGAACTCCTTCCTAAATTAGAGATAGACAGAGAAACACCCATTTTATTTAAGGTCCAATTCCTTTGCCACCTCTCCGTAGCCCGGAGGATCTTTTCTCTTAAGATAGGTTAGCAGACGGCGGCGCCTTCCTACGAGCATTAAGAGGCCGCGGCGGGAATGAAAATCCTTCTTATGTTTCTTGAGGTGATCTGTAAGGTAATTAATCCGTTCAGTAAGCAGCGCTACCTGCACAGAAGCCGAGCCTGTATCTTGTTGGTGTTCTTTGAACTTATCGATTAAATTTTTCTTTCGTCCTTTAGTAAGCATAATATCCTATCATACTCCTTTCATTTAGCCTGTCAATATTGATTCAAAGGGCCTTTCGAACAACTTCGAAGCTCCCTGGGGGCTTAGTTTTGAAGGCGAAAAACTACACTTATCGAAGAACAGATGCTATTATATGCTCTTTTTTTATTTTGTAAAGTATGAATTTAATTTTTTATTACACCGGAAAAACGCAAGCTGCTATTAGCAATATGCGGATTTTCTCCTCCGGTAAACCTAAAAGGTATAAATAGCATAGGATTAACGAGGTTTATTCCTTAAGCGCTAAATTGTGGTGGTTTAATAAAAACCGCCGGGGATATTGCCTTTTTAGGAGGTGGATGATGGGTTTTCATCGACCGCGTTACCCCCGGCAGTCTTATTTTGCCCTTGGCAAAATCAGACAGAGCAATTGAGCAATAGATAATAGAACAATAGAAAGAATGAAGGCTCAATTGCGGTCTAATGCTCAATTGTTCTATTGTTCCCTTAGGAGGAACGCACGGGTTTAAGTGCCGTCCCCTCCGGCAGCCCTTATTAGGCCAACAATTAGCCATACAATTAGTAAACAATTCAATATAACATATATAGGTAGAGGGGAGCCAGCGGTTTTAAGAGTAAATTTGCGTTTTTTGTAAACGGTTTCAGAAGAGGGCAAAATTATGCGGCCGCCTGGTGAGGAGGGATTAAATTCTGCTATAACCAGAAAGTTGCTTGATACGCTTAAGCATATTGGGATGGGTACTTAAGGCTTCCATGAGTTTGTCACTTGTTGTAAGCCTTATCTCTTTTTGTTGTAATGCTTTTAATTCGAAAGGGTCTATAGTGCCACTTTTGTCTAAATCAAGGCTGGCTAAATCCGCTATCTCGGTTTTGGCGTGCGACACATCATTAAGAAAAAACGCTTTTACTCCTTCAGCTTGCCGCAATTCTTCCCTAGGGGCTCGCGCTGCGCCATATACGAGTTTATACAAGGCTGAGGCAAGGCTAGAAGGCGCATTTCCTAATTTTACCGAACCCCTGTCAGCATAGTATTCACGGATACGCGAAGCATAAAGCACTAAAAGGTTGGTAATGAAATAAAATACGAAGGCCACTAAACCAAGTAATGCAGTATTGGCACCCCCATCTCGTCTGCGGGAGTATCCACCGTAAAAGGTAAGGCTATAAAACAACTGATAAAGAATCAAGGGAATTACCGAGAGAAAGGTGATAAAGAGGACGTCCCTGCTTTTTAAATGCGTCATTTCATGGCCCAAGACAGCGCGCAACTCATCACGGCTTAGTAAATCAAGAATACCTTGGGTAACACAAATCCTACCGTCCCGTATGCTCCTGCCGAAAGCAAAAGCATTGGGCACGTTAATACGCGATACGCCTATTCTAGGCACAGGGATATTTGCGCCCCTGGCCAGATTTTCAACCATCTCAAAAAGCCAAGGGGCTTCTTCCCGCTTAAGATACTGGACCCGCATGGACATTTCCACGATTTTTGGCCCAACAAAATACTGAAAGATTGTTATAACGCTTGCGAAAATAAGATAGGTATAGAGGTTACCCACGCCTATCGAGCGCAGGACGAAAAATACAATCACATAGATAATTCCAAAAAGGATTGTCGTCAATAACCACATTCTCAACTTTAAAGATACCATATTACTCACCCTTCTTGTCGAGCTTCACCTTTTTCTAAATCTTTATCGAATTCTTTGACAATTTTACGCACTTCCAGCTCCGTATTCTCTATTTTTCCCCGGCAGACTTTAATAAGCTCTATGGCGCGTTTGACTTTGATAGAAATCTCATCAACGTCAATACGTTCTGATTCCAAATCTGCCAGAATAGCATTTAACTCCTCTATCGCCTCGTTGTATTTTAAAGACTTTTTAATCATGCGTTAATTATTTAATTAATACCGTTAAAACTCTTTACGCGAATGCCCACGAATTAAAGACAAATTGCCACGAATTTATTCGTGTAAATTCGTCCCAAATTAGTGGTAATTCGTGATCATAGATCTTCCCTCTTTTTGTCCAGCACTTTAGAATCAATATTCCCATAATAAAGAAGGGTTTTAATAATATCACCCTCCTCTATATTGTCAATAGACTTTAGAGCGCGCCCTTCTTTGAAGGTTACAGAGTAGCCCCTTTTAAGGACATTCTTGGGGTCAAGTAGGCTGATTTTTTCTTCTATAGTATTCACCGCGGTGCGGCAGCTTTTTAAAAGTTTATCACTGTGCCGCAAGAGATGCGCGCTATTAATTAAGTCCTTGCTCTTGGAATTTATAAAACTCCTGACATTATTCATAGCATCGCGTTCTTTAGTAAGCAACTCATCTTTATGCACCCTAAAAAAGCGCTGTACTGCGGAATCCATTTTAATTGCGTTAGTTTCAAGGGCTCTTTTTTCGCTGCTTAGATAATTTTGCGCTGTTTGAAATATTCCGGTGCCCAGCCTATTTAACTCATCGAGAAAATCCTTGACCCTCTCAATAAGCAACTGGGCAGCTTTGGTGGGGGTTTTTACTGTTGTGTGCGCCACCAAATCGGTAATAGTGATGTTTATCTGATGCCCTAAGGCTGATATAACCGGCAAATTCGAGAGTGCAACCGCCTGCGCAATTTTTTTATCGTCAAAATAACTTAAATCCGCGCTGGAGCCTCCTCCTCGGCTGATGACAATAGCATCCACTTCTTGCGCGCATTTGGAGTTAAAAAAGTTAAGCGCAGAAAGGACGCTTGCTTGCGTAAATTTTCCCTGCATGAAGCTCTCATAAACTAAAACACAAAAACCATAACTGCTTTTTTTGAGCTCATCCATAAAATCGTGATATGCCGCGGAATCAACTGCAGTAATAAGGCCGATACGTAAGGGTAACCGTGGCATAGGCAATAATTTGTTGCGCTCAAGGTAGCCCTTAGCGCGCAACTCTTCGATTATTCTTTGCCGGCTTTGCGCCATTTTACCAAGGGTATATATAGGATCTATATCAACTACAGTTAAGCTGAAACTTCCGGTTTTTGAGTAGAGGTCAACTTTGCACAAAAGCTTAACCTCGATGTCTTTTTTTAAATCAAACGCCGAATCTGATTCCCTGATGCGTTTTGTAATCTGTGGTTTTACGTTCTCAAAAATAACCGCCTTAACCTGCGCAACGATTTCATCAAACTCATGGTGTTTCTGCACCAGGTTTAGGTTGATTGCGCCTCTGTCGCGTAAATCCTGAATTTCTCCGCAGACCCAAACATAGTTTGGAAATTCCTGCCGTATCAGCTGGCGCACAGTATTATTGAGCTCTAAAATCGTATATACTTTTTCCGTTTTTAACCCAAAAATATTATCCATTGTTTTAAAAATTGTAAATACTTAGCCGATTGAGTAACATTATCAACGGATGCATACGCCTGCCTACCGGCAAGGCAGGGATTATTACGAATCCAGACGGATTAATGTATCCGCGGCATCCGCAAGCATCTGTTTGCATCCGTAACGCATTGGCGGATTCAAGCTATTAAATACTAAAAATCAGCGTAATCGTTATTAAATCCGCGCAATTTTTTATCAAATTTTAATCTAAACAATGCTGCCATCAAAAGTAGCCCTGATATAGTTACGCAAGATAGCACTTCCAGCAGATTCTCTATATCATTTCCGACAATTGACTCGCTCCCCCAGCTAGCCAGCGCAAAGGAAAGCGCCACAAGAATAATTGTAAGTATATCTTTGAAGCGTACTCGTATTAAATAATAAAGTAAAAACATGTAGGCCGGGATCAAAAAAATAAAATTAGTCATCCAGGCGTTGGGGTTAAAAAACGCCATGGCTATAAAGAGCAGCGAATAATCCAGGGAGCGGTAAAATTTGCTTTCGCCTTTACGATAAAGTATCATGACATATATGGCCAAACCCAAAACAAATGCAAAAGCTAGCCCCTGGTTAAAACTTAAATGAAGAATTGAAACCTGATATGGAGAATCCTTGGTAAAATAGCGCAAAATAAGCGAAAAAAAAGATTGATTCTTATAGTCATACAAAGAGCCCGAATCCAGCGAAGTGTCACTGATAAAAGGGAGCCATTTTTTAAGGTAATTCGCTTCTTTTTCTAGGCCTACGTAAAGAGCCGGGAGCAGGCAATAGAATGCTACGAATATCATGATTAGAAACGCAACTTGTCTTTTTTTCCTGAAAATAAAATACGGTAAAAAAAGTGCTGAAGTATATTTAATCATGACAGATAAGGCAAGCATGGCGCCTGAGAGCGCCTCTTTTCTCTTCTCAAACAGATAAAGCCCTGCAACGATTAAGGCGAACATAAAGATTGTCACCTGTCCGGAGTTTAACACTTGTAGAAGAAACCTGGAGCTAAAAAGACCGCAGGCACCATAGAGCAAAATATTCTCACCATAAGAAGTTTTATCCTGCACAATAATTTTTTTGCAGAAGGCAAAAACGCAAAGCATGGCAACAAAATTAAAGGTAAAGAAAATAAGGCTTGCGTTTTTTTGCGGGACTAACGCCAATGGCGCCATAAGCATGGCAAAGGTGGGAGAATATTTAAAGGGGGTAATCGCTTCATCTGGCCGGCTGTAGATATCCTCATGAGCTACGAAGCGCTGCGCGGTCGCGTAATATACTCTGAAATCGGAATAATTCCTTTTTGGCGCCCTATGAAGGTAGCTGAAAAATAACCCGAAAAACATAGGAATGAAAATAAGGGCTATGAAATGCCTCTTTTTTAATTTCATGAGATTTATTTTTTATTTTTCTTCACAAAAGAAACAATATTTTCTATTTTTGCGATAAAAGTATTTATATCTGCGCCTTCGATTACCAAGGAGCCTTTTTGATAAGGCCCCCAGCGTCTGGAAGAAGACGCCCTGAATAACCCTACTGTTGGAATTTCTAAGATGCTCGCCAGGTGCATGGGGCCTGAATCAAGGCCGATAAAAGCAAAACAGTTATATTTTAAAAAGGCCGCCAGATTACGTAAGGAAAGTTTTCCTACAAAGTTTTTTACTTTCGTGATGCCTTCAAATTCCCTGCTTTCCTGCACCTCATTAGCTCCTCCTACCAGCGCTATGTCGGTTATGCCACAGGCAGTAAGCGCATTTATAAGCTTTAGCCAAAAATCATTTACTATTTTTTTCTGGCCATGCGAAGTAAAAGGATGGATAACTACATATTTTTTATCAAGGTTAAAAGTGGGCTTTAAAAATTCAAGCGAGCCTTGAGAATCGACGCTTAAGTTAACTTCAGGGATAAAAAATTTCTCGCAGATAGGTTTTATCAAGTCAAGATTATATTCTATCTCATGTTTTACTCCCTGGAATTTAAGGTCTTCTATCTTTTTGTTTAAACAAAAACCCCATTTTCTCCTGTAGCCTGCGCGTATTGGTGAACCCGAAAGCCATGCTGCCAGATGAAACTCTTTTTTAGGGTTAAGAACAATAACGCAATCACATGCAGTTTTCCTTATCATTGCGGCCAGCCGAAATGCGCCTGAAAAGCCGCTAAAAATACGCTCATTGTATTCAACGTAATTATCCACACAATCAATGCCGCGGATTAACTCAAGATTTTCTTTCTGCGCAATAAGATGAACTCGCGCCTGCGGCTGATTAATCCGTACCAGCTTAAGGGCATAAAGGCTAAGCAAAAATTCCCCCAATCTATCAGAACGGATAAAAACAATATTACGCATCATTTTGTGCATGCAGGTTTAACTTACTATTATATTTTATGTTACGCTGAAGATTCGCGCGATAAGTATTTAATGCCGGGGCTCTACTTCCGGCATAATCCGATTAAATCAAGCGAATGCTTCGTTACTCTGCGTGAAATAAAAAAATCACGAGGCAATATATTGCGATAAAAACCCGCTACCGGATTAAGGCCACCCAGACGATAATTATTCAGTCCCCATTTTTTCAGCCTTCGAAAAAATCTATGCTTAATAGTCACTTCTAATCCGAATATTTCTGTATTAGAAAACACTGTGCGCAGCAAAGCGCCAAGCTCTTTCTTATTGAACTCTTTATGGTGCTGATAAAATTTTTCGTATGTTTTTGGATTTTTTATATTGTTTTCTACGTTTAAGGTAACAATAAGGCAGCTCCCGCCAGGCACAAGAACCCTATATATCTCTTTTAAGAATAAAGAAAGATTGTCCTCTTGGATATGCTCTATAACCTGACATGTTATCGCGTGATCGAACGAACGGTCTTTAAAGGGTAGCGCCAAAGCGTTAGCGTTGACGCTTCTTAAGGCGGTTGCGCCGCGCCTTAGGGCATATTTACTAAGCGAACGGCAACTCTCTATGTCCATGTCTAAGCCAACCATTGAATCAGCGCCTTTTGATAGATAATACGTGCCGAACCCATCTCCTATACCTATCTCTAAAATTTTTTTGTTGCGGCATGTAGGATTAAAAAATACATAGGGCGCCAGATGCTGAATAAAGAATAACCTGTTGGCGTAAGGAAGCTGCCCGTTAAAATAAAAATCTTCTATCTCGTTATGTTTTAGACTCAGTGTCACCTTTCTTACCTCCAATCCTTTCCCAAACCTTGGCCCACTTTAAAAAATGAACATAGCTAAAAAGAATAGAAAATATTAAGCCATGCATCCCTTCTTTGTAACCTTTCTTGCTCCAATACATTTTTTTGAACAGTTTTAAGGGTTTCCAGGTAATGTTGTATTTAATTTTCTTTATATCGAGCGTGACTTCTTCGTCAATAATATCCTGCGCTTGCAAATCAGTGTAGCGGTTTTGGCGCTCAATAAATTCGCTTATGCTATCAAAAGGGAAATGCAAAATATCGGCCGGCAACTGGCCAACCTTACCGTTAACAATCATGCGCTCATGGACCCTACCCTCATAATGAGCCAACCCTTTTTTGAGCAGGTGCTGAGAATGGTGATACCAGCCTCCATAAGTGAAAAAATGCCCCAGGAAGCAGTTCTTGCGCAAAAATTTAAAAGCGGCGCAGTCAGTCGAAGGTAAAATCCGGTTACAGGCTTCTTTAAAACCTGCACTTACCACTTCATCGCTGTCCAATTGCAAAACCCACTCTTTAGTGGCGCGCTCTATACCGAAATTTCTCTCCTTGGAAAATTCTCCCAGAAATTCATGCGAATAAAATTTTGCCCCGTATTTTGATGCAATCGCGCCAGTTCTATCCTTACTTTCTCCGTCAACCACAATAATCTCATCGGCCCAACCCACAAGAGACTCAAGGCAAGCTGGAATCTTCTTCTCAGAGTTCAGGCTCAAGATGACCGCTGATATAGTGTAGCCTTTAGGCATGTAATCGACCTCCTTGAGATTTCTTGATTAGCGAGGGCTCATCCGAAAAATCTTCCTCAAGAATTTTATTCACGGAAATAAGATAGGCGGTCAGGACCCAGAAATGAAACGTAAGCGCAAGCGAGTAAAGATTGGTGTCTAAAGCGCTTTGCACAAGATACGCGGTATAACCGGCCAGAGAAGCGGTTATAAGTAAACCTTCAAAGCCTTTATTTTTCTTTTTGTTCAAGCCCCTTATGACCGTAATGAAAACTGTCCCGATAATACCAATAAAAATAAGCAAACCCACCAAGCCTATTTCAGCCCACATTTGCAAGAAGCAATTATGCGCATAGCGCAGATCAGGATAATCAGCCGGTTTGTAAATTGGGAAGTATTTAGAATAAGTATTAAGGCCGAAACCTTTTATGGGATGTTCTTTTATCATGGCTATAGTCCCCTGCCAAAGTTGAGTTCTTTCCCAAACAGTATTGTGTTCAGGGGAAAATAAGCTCATTGCGCGGCTGCGTACACCAGGAACAAACAAAAGAACCAAAATAAGTGCAATCGGTATAGCGATCGTAATTTTTTTGTTATAGAAGGAAGCAAATATAACTATACCCACAAAGAAACCCACCCAGGCGCCACGCGATGATGTTTTAAGGAGGCAGTAAAACCCAAGGATGCAAGCCGCAATCAATAGCGCTCTTTGCCAATTTTTTAAAGAACGCAACATAAATACAAATGTCAAAGGAAGAGCTGTAATTATGTAAGCCCCGAAATCATTGGGATGGACAAATGAAGCGCTGATTCTATGCATAATATCCAAGGGATTTACCGTACGGTCGTGGCGCAATATTGAAAAACCAGTTAATTCCTGAAAAATACCGTTAATAAACGTAAAAACTGCGATGGAAATGAAGGCCCAGAAAAAACGTTTGATTCTTTTTTCATCCTCAACAAAATAATCAACTAGCGCTAAAAAAACAAATATGTAACGCAGCCAACGCAAGATTCGCTCAAAGCTATCCTGGCGGTAATCACTGTAGAAAAGCGAGCATAAAAGCCACGCAAAATAAAGAAACAACGCAAAAACAGTAGGTCGCGCTTTAAATTTGAAATCTTTCAATATAATGCGCTTTAATATGAAGCAAAAGATAATGAAACCGGCACCAACCTCAACCACTGAATTGGCAAAGGTAACGCCAAAAGCCAAGAGATATAAAAAAAATTCGGTTAGGTAATTGACCACTCGCAGAGCCTTTCCGATTAGTGAAGGGTCATCCTGAGGGGGTAAGGCCGAAGGATCTTTTCTTGTTAACATTTTAAAAATTAATTATTCACGGAAAATTTAGATTTAAGCAAAACCCAAAGCGTAATAAGCCCATCAACCCATGAGATTTTTTTACCCTCATGGTATGATCTGCCTTTATAAGAAATCGGGATTTCAATAATCGTATGGCCTTTTTTGAGAAGTTTAGCTGTTATCTCCGGCTCAATTTCAAAATGCCGGGATTCAAGCTGTAAGCTTTTAAAAATATCAGTGCGTATTATTTTGTAACATGTCTCCATATCTGTAAGCCTGGAGCCAAAGAGTAAATTAGTTGCTTCTGTCAAAAGCTTATTAACTATAAAATGCCACAGCGAAGTAGCGCGCCAGGTTGATTTAAACCGCGACCCGTAAATTACTCCCGTATTATAATTTTGGGCTGCTTCAAGAAGCAATAGGTAATCTTTAGGGTCATACTCTAAATCGGCATCCTGAATAATCGTATATTCACCTTGTGCATACTGAAGAGCTTCTCTTACGGCCGCGCCTTTGCCCAAATTCTGCTGATGGCAAATAATTCTTACATCCTTGCGATTAGCATAGGTCTTAAGGAGAAGCTCGCGTGAGCCATCAGTTGAACAATCATCAACAATAATAAGTTCCTTCTCTAGGTCAACTGATGAAATTTTCTCAATAATTGCAGTTAATGTAGCTATCTCATTATAGATAGGTATTAATACTGAAAGCTTCATTTTTTTGCGCCTTCTGCGAGGTCGCCCCTTATATCCTTTTGCGCTTTTGCGGTGCTTTTGCGGCTTCGCGGTTTCAATAAGCGTTCTTTAACGCCGCAAAAGAAAGAATGATAATTTTTATATCAAGCCATATAGACCAATTCTCCAGATAATAAAGGTCGTATTTTATTCTTTCTCCGATTGCCGTACCCTGGCGCAATCCGTTTACCTGCGCCCAGCCGGTAATACCTGATTTTACGTGATGGCGGCTCATGTAACGCGGGATATCATCCTTAAACTGTTCGACAAAATGCGGCCTCTCCGGCCGCGGCCCCACCAGGCTCATCTCGCCGCGCAACACGTTAATAAGCTGCGGCAGTTCATCTATATTATAGCGGCGCATAATCAAGCCAATCCTCGTGCAGCGCTCATCGCCGCGTGCGGCAAAAACCGGTCCGGTTGCACTTTCTGCGTCCTGCACCATAGTCCTGAACTTATAAATTTTAAAAATCTTCCCCTCTTCGCTCACTCGTTCTTGCACAAAAAAAACTCCGCCGGAAGAGGAAAGTTTTACCAGCAGTGAAATTATCAATAAAAAAGGCGAGAGTATAATTAGGCCGAGCGACGAACCAAGAATATCCACGAAACGCTTTAGGAACCGGTTATAGGCGAAATTAAGGGGCGATTCTTTTATTTTAAGCAAATTTAAACCACCGATATTCTCAAGTTCAAACTGTTGTATCATAATCTCCAGGAGATCTGCCACTATTTTAAAGTTTATCAGGCGCTTCTCCGACTCTAAAATCAGTTCAATTATTTTTTTACGGGGAATTTCAAGCGTAGAAAGTATCACTTCGTCGGGTTTAATTTTATCCAAAATCCCCTCAAAATCATCAAGAGAACCTAAATACTGCTGTTGGTCTATAGCGGCGCAATGAGCTTTGCGATGAGAAATAAATCCGGCTATAGTTCCGTAGAATTGAAAATATATTTTGTGTTGATTAAACATTTCAAAATTCTGAGGGTTGCCTATAACCAGTATCTTTTTCTTTACCTTTGGTAAAATATATTGTATATAAATTTTGCGCAGGATATAGCGGGAAAAGGACAACAAAGTTACCATGGTTGCCCAGAGTATAATAACGAGCAAGCGCGAAAACGTAAATTCGCGGTAAAAGAAAGTTCCTGCGAAAATAAAAAGCATGACGATGCAGATATTTTTAAAAATCCTAAAGAAATAATCGATGAATTTTTTTGCAGGCGTATATATATATAAACCATCGGCATTAAAAATGATAACTAACAACACTGCAGCGAACAACATGGGAAAAGTGTATTGGCGATACGATGGTATGCCCATAGGATTAGCAAAGAGAGAAGAGTAGAAACGCAACCAGTAGGAGAGAATAAACGCGCATAAGACACAAACAAAATCGCTGGTAATAGTTAAGCCGGAAAATAGTATGCTAAGCTTTTTTTTGCGCAATTTATTAATCATTAAATTTTCCCAACGCGTTTTTCTAAAAATTCGCGTATATTATTTTTGAAACTTTCTCTTGAGAACCGCAATGCATTCTGGCGCATAAGAATTGGAGAAAGCTCCTTCTCTCTTCGTTCAAATTCTTCAATCGCAGCTATCAGGGCTTCTGGCTTTTGTTCAAAGAAGAACACTCCCGTGGGCGCATCTCGACGATAAGTTCCGTTTAGCGGAATTACCGTCTCAGATACTCCGCCTGCTCCATAAGCAATAACAGGTAAACCCGCAGCCTGCGCCTCCACTGGAGCTATACCAAAATCTTCTTCTGCCGCGTAAACGAAAGCTCTTGCTTTTCTGTATAAGCTTAACAAGTCTTCGGGCTTGACCCAGCCTTTAAAAGATATATTATCAGATATTTTTCTTTTTTCCAATTCACTTCGCGAATTACCGTCCCCAACAATGATCAGTCTTTTATCTCGCATTTCGTTAAAAGCGTCAATTACGATACCAATACGTTTATACGGCACCAGGGCCGATACGCACAAATAAAAATCACCGCGCTTAACATTCGTATCAATAGTGAACTGCTCGACATCAACCGGCGGGTAGATAACCGAAGCCTTGCGGTTATAAATATCACGTATGCGCTTTCTAACGGTTTCTGAATTAGCGATAAATTCATCAACCCGGGCTACGGTCCGCCTGTCCCAACGCCTAAGGTCTTTTGAGATAAATTTGATAAATCCCTTTTTCCAAGCCGGATAAGCTCCGAAGTATTGGTCAAAAAAGTTCCATACGTAACGCATCGGCGCATGACAATAACAAAAATGTTTTGCTCCTTTTGGCGCTTTGGCAGCTTTTGCCACGCAATGGGAAGAACTGATAATTAAATCGAAACCTTTAAAATCGAAACTTTCAATCGCCAAAGGGAAGAACGGGAGATAATTTCTATAATTCTGTTCTATTGAAGGAAAAAACTGAAGAAATGAAGTTTTTATGGGCATGCCCTCTATGGTGGATGAAAGTGTACCCTTTTTATGCAATAGAGTAAAGATTTGAGATTGGGGAAAAAGTTCACAGAGAACTTCAAGGACCTTCTCCCCGCCCCGCATTCCGGTGAGCCAATCGTGGACTAAGGCAACTTTCATAAATATGTTACTTTTCGCTACAAGCTCCGGGCTGCAAGCTTCCGGCTAAATAAAATATGGCTTTGTAATTTTGAGGCCTGTAGCTTGTAGCCTGCGGCCGGTGGCAATTAATCAACAAAATTTGCGTTTTTATAGACTTCAAAGGTTTTTGAAGCGGCGAGATTCCAATCGAACCTGGCAACATTCGCAAGCCCCGCATTGACCAAAGATGTTTTTAAATCGTTTTTTGTTATTACATTATATAGGGCTTCTTTTATTTGGTCAACACCGGTCGCCGGCACGAAAGTAGCGGATAAACCTGCGGTTTCTCGATGTGTGGGTATATCGCTGCAAACAACAGGGAGTTTGCACTTCTGCGCCTCTAAGATGGTGAGGTTAAAACCTTCATATAAAGAGACATTGCATAAAACACTAGCTAAATTGTAGACGCAGGCCAGGTCCTCATCTGAAATTTCTCCCAGGTAAATTACGCTCTCTTCCTTAATGCGTAAACCCTGGGATGACCTGCCTACGAGCACAAGCGTTAGCGCGGGAATTGTTTTCTTAAGCTCCAAAAAAGCGCTAACGAGCGAAGTGATATTTTTATGCTTGCGGATACTTCCTACATACAGGATAAATTTATCAGGAAGGTTGTATTTATTTTTTATATATTGAAGCTGGGTAATATCAGGCGTTAGCGAAAAAAAATCGCTTACCCCCTCGCCGATTACCTCTAATTGATAAACTTTAGTCCTAAAAAATTGTTGGATACTTTTTTCGGTTGCTGCGGATACGCATATTATTTTTTTTGCACAAGCTATCGCGCGCCTTAGGGCTAAGTGCATATAAAAAGAAGCCAATCTATTGCTGGCGCCTTGAGGGTACGTTATGTGAATGATATCGTGAATGGTAACGATTAGGTTAAAACGCGCAAGGAAAGGAACATTGTAATGCGGCACATGAAAAAGGTTTGCGCCAATAATTTTTTTTATACGCAAAAAGCCTATTTGCTCCTGTATTGAATAGATAGGGTAATTAAAATCAATTACATCAGTCTCGAATCCCAGCAATTTCTCGATTACTGCCTTATCGCCCAAAAGAACTAATTCTAAGCCGCGATTTTGGCGCATGAGGGCCGGTATTATGCTTTTTATATACCTGCCTATTCCGGGATGTGTAATCATCCGTGCATCAAAAAAAACTTTCATAAGTTTTTATATTTGATAAATGAGCAGTGAGCCACCGATACGCGAGATCGGCTTATATTTATCAAGCCATTGTATATCACTTGCCTGCAGCCTTAAGGTATCAATAACATAAAATCCTTTTACGGGATTTATTTTTTCTTCCGGGCCCAATAGCCGGTATGGAATCTTATAATAATCGTATGCGTTTATTCCGCCAAAACTGGTGTCGATTATTACATGGTTGATTCCATTTCGCTCGAGGTATTGTTTTAAGCGTTTGAAATCCTGCCCCCAGGCAATATTGGAATCGCTTAACAGTTTATAGCCGTTGCTTATTCCTCCACTTGCCACGTTAAAATAAGACAAGTGCGCAGGGTAAGCAGTCACAACCTCCAGGCACAATGTTAAAATTACTCCGGGTAAAATTAATTTCAAAAGTCTCATGTTTAAATATTTTTTAAAGAGCGTTACGCTATAGCCGGCAATAACGTAGAGAAATGGTAATGCCGGCATTATGTGGCGTATACCCATATTAGCCTTATTAAGGAAGCAGGCTACAAAAAGATATGCGCACATAGGAATGAAGACAAATAAAAGACGCCAATCATTTTGTTTTTTCGCCAATATGCCGATAAATCCCAAAGTTACGAGCCCGAGCGTCGTTATTGGTTCTTTAAAAAGGATAGTTAAAGGAAAATAATACCACCAACCCGTATTGGAGTAATGCCCCAAAAGATAAGAGGGATGCCCGCCAGAAGCGTGGCCTTTAAAATTTTCAAATCCTTTGAAATAAGCTTTGGTAGCGCTGTGATTTGGAAACCAGTCATATTGCGTGTAATCGAGTATTACCACGGCAAAACCAAGAATTAAAAGTAGAAGCGAAATTTTTGCCGCAAAACGCACATTTTTCGCAAAAAAATCAATTTTACAGAATACTACTGAAATAAAAAAAATAGCGAAAGCCGGAATCATGAAACGCACTGAACCCTTGTAAGAAACCGCGAAGATAAAAACCGGGATAAGCAGGATAATTTTCCATGGAGGCATTTTAAGAATAAAACTTTGTTTTTCAAAATGCTTAGTGAAAATCATAGCAATAATCAATGCATAGAGCGCCGGTATCAGAACTAACGCGCTAAATTTTGCGGCTAAACTTACACCTAATCCTATACCGGCGATATATAAAAAAATACTTTTTTTGGTAGAGAAATAATTCATTAAAGAATAAACGGTAAAAAAATAGAAACAACTTACCGCAACATCCATGGTTACAAGCGGAGAGTGCCCTAAAAATGTCGGAGAAAAAACAAAAACCCCCAATGAAATAAGACCGGCTAATTTGCCGTTTAATTCCCTTGAGAAAAGGTATATCGCAAACCCCAGCAATATTCCAAATAATATATTCGGCAGCCGCGCAAAAAAAAGCATCGCATCTAAGTCATTACCCATCTTAAAAAGAAACGCTTCCTGAATATTAACAATATCCATGGGTGTAGTTGAATTTTTATAAATCTCCTGCGGAAAATTAAGATTCATAAATAAAAGAGGTATAGCCGCCAGTTGTTTAATCAACGGGGGGTGCTCTACGTTAAAACGGTAATCGTTAAAACGGATATTTAAGTACCCTGTGGCTATATGCGTTTTTTCATCTGAAGTGATAGAATTAGTAAAAGCGTAATATAATCCGCTCATTAGAAAAAATGCCAATAGCGCAACGACAATAATGATTTCTTTCCTTAAAATCATAATACTATTTTAATTGCCGAAACAAATCCAACAACTCCGCTGCTGTCCTCTCCCATGAGAATGATTTTATGCGTTCAGAGCCGCTTATAGCCAAACGGTTCCTGATATTTTCATCAGTTAAAATAGCATTCAAAGAATCAGCAATATCTTCCGGATTATTCGGATCAAAGAAATAAGCACAATCGGCCAAGGTCTCCTTAAGAACGGGGATGTTAGAGGCAACAACAGGCACTCCGGCTGCAAGAGCCTCCAGGGGAGGAAAACCTAAGCCTTCATAAAGAGAAGGAAAAACAAAAATTTGTGCTCCAGCATATAACTTCGCCAGCTCAGACTGCGGGACATAACCGAGAAATTTAACCTCCTTTTCACTAAATCCCAAGCTCTTATAAAGCTTATAGAGAGGCGAACTATTCCAGCCTGCTGCGCCGGCAATTAAGAGCTGATAATTAAGAGAAGGATATTTTTTTCTGAAAACCTGATATGCTTTTAGCAAGTTTTCTATATTTTTCCTCGGCTCTATAGTAGATACGGTTAAAATATATTTTTGAGAAGTTTCAAACTTTTCAGATATATGTTTTTTTGCTTGCTCTTTATCCTCTACAGTAAAATCCCGGTGTTCTATTCCGGAATGCAGGCTTGTAATCTTATCAGAAACTACCGGGAATATTTTTTTTATCTCGGAAGCAACCGTCGCGGAAATCGTGATAACTCTGGAAGCTTTAAGAAGAGATTTTTTAAAAAATAAAGGAAATATTATGCGATTTTTCCACTTCAAAGTGGAAGGATAGAAATAGAACGTTAAGTCATTTACAATCAATGCAGTTTTAATTGAGGGTGGTAAATTCAAAGGTAAAATTGCCTGGGGCCCCAAAAAAATATCTATATTATCGTTTTGTAAATCAGCATTGGCGGCAAACTGCATCCATGAGGTAGCGCTGCGTCTAAAATACCCCTTGCGCATTTGCAGATGCCATTTTTCGTTAGGTGCAAAAGGCAATTGTAGCGATTGAAATGGGTAGGTATATAAAAAATAATCATTTTCCTTATCAAGAAAATATGTATATTTAAGAAGGTTAAAAAGATAGATACTGATGCCCTGGAATTTTTTTGATAAGGGGTAAATATCTATGCCTATTCTCATGCATTTATTTTAAGGGTAGCTATCTTAACAGCTCCTCATAGACTCTGATATTTTGTTGCGCTACATTTTCCCAAAGGAAATTTTTTGCTATATATTCGCGCAAATCATCGGTCTTTTCTCTCAAAAGGGATTTTTCTATAGCGCGGCATATGCTAAGAGGGCTTGCCGGGTTAAAATATTCGACATATTCCTTAAAATATTCACGCGTTGAGCCTCCAGACGTTACCGCGAGCCTCGCGCCTGCCAGCGCTGCTTCAAGAGCGACCAAGCCTGGCGTTTCAAACCAGCCTTGCAATACAAAAACAGAACAGGCCGCATACGCGGAAGCGAGCAAGGTGCTCGAATGTTCCAAACGCTCGATAAAAAGAGTATTTTCCGGGGCTATTTTTTTACATGCATTATAATATCCTTCGTATCCAATGGCGGGGTTTCCCACAAAAACTATCCGCTTATTCAATCCTCTAGCCGCCTTTATTAAATTAAGCTGATTTTTGCGAGGTTCAATCCGGCCGACCGAGAGAATAAAATCTTCCACTTTATATTTATCTATAAATTCTTTTTTGTCGGCCTTGCGGAATCTTTCATCGGCGCCCAAAAAAACCACGCGCATTTTCTTCTTATCGATAGCGAATAAACGGGAAACCTGCTCCGCTTCTGCTTCTGAATTAGGGAGTATAACATCCACTACCTGAAAGATTTTGCGCCGGCTAGAAGGCAGGACTGGCGCTATTACTTTCGCCATATGCTGCAAAATCATTCTTAGTTTCTTGGGGCGTGTCCCATATTCGTGTACTGACCGTTTAAGTGTTGACCAGTATATCGGGGAAAGGGCTACTTTGACGCCAACGTTTTTTGCGGCTTCCATCAGGCCAAGGCAATCCTTTACGCTGCTGAATACGTGCAAAATATCAAAATCTTTTAGCTTATCTTCCCATTGATTAAACAGCTTTACTGATACGCCTTTTGTCTGGAGAGATTCTTTTGTTTTAAGCAACAGCACCTCTCCTCCGCCGGGAGTCTGAAACGCTGCAGGATAAACGAAAAATGCTACTTTCACCTAAGTTACCTCGTTTTTATTTCAATAAGATATTTAATATTTGTTTAGCCGCAGTTCCATCGCCTAAAGGATTCCTCCATCGCCGAGAAGTTCCGTACATTTTAATTGCGGCCTTTAAGATATTTTCCGGATTTGTTCCCGCGACCACATTTGCGTCGACCAGAACCGTTTGGGGGCGTTCGGTATTATTGCGCAAGGTAACGCAAGGCACCTTTAATATGCAGGATTCTTCCTGGACCCCTCCTGAATCCGTAAGAGTAAGCCTTGAGTCTGCTTCCAGGGATAAAAAATCAAGAAATCCCACAGGCTCAATAACTTTTATGCCGAATGGTATCTTTAGATTAAAAACTTTAAGCCTCTTTTGTGTGCGTGGATGCATTGGAAAAATAACCGGTAATCTAAATTTCTCATAAACGCTCTCAAGTCCTTTAAGAATATTTTTGAAAACTATTTTTGAGTCCACATTTTCCTGCCTATGAAGGGTCAAAAGCATATACGCATTTTTTGAGATTGCTAATTTTCCTAATATCCCGTTCACTCTTCGCGCCAATGCCAGCGACTGCTGTAGCGCATCAACGATAGTATTACCTGTCACGTGTATCCAGGAAGAAGGGACTCCTTCGCGCAATAAAAGTTTCTGCTCATTTTTTGTAGGGACAAAAAGGAAATCGGAAAGATGGTCCGCTATAAAACGATTCACCTCTTCAGGCATGCTTCTATCAAAACTTCGCAGTCCCGCTTCCACATGGGCTACTTTGATATAGAAACCTGTATAATGAGAAGTGGTCGATATTTTTTCTGCTGTGAGTGCGGCGGCAAGCACTGTATTTGTATCGCCCTGCACCACTACGCAATATGGCATTTCCCGCAGAAGTATCTTTTCGATTTCGATAAGCATAGTTCCGGTATGCTCGCCTTGCCGAAAAGGTGCTTTGGATTTTATCTGCAACCTGTATTCAGGCTTAGGTAAGCGTAATTCCTTAAAAAATATCGTATCTAAAGCATAAGAATAGTGCTGGCCGGTATGGATACAGAAAAAGGAAACCTTTTTTCTTTGGCATTCTCTGATTATGGGGCTTAATTTTATAATCTCCGGCCTTGTCCCGAATATAAATGCTAGTTTTTTGTTTTTCATAGCAAATTTTTACGCCGCAAAGACGCGTCTAATGTTGAAGGATCGCGTAGCTCGAATCGTTCATCGGCTATCGTCTTTCGTAAAAATACGATTGACGTTTGACGCCTGGCGTTTCTAGCTACGCAACCGATGACCGCATTACGATTTTTGCGCTTCTGCGGTCTTTACCTTATATCAATAACCTTGGTTGCTCAAAAAAAGTGCTTTTTTTGTTTTCATGTAAATATAGCGCTTGAAGCGCGAACATGCTGCACCAGGAATTAATGTGCCCGCAATTTTTGTTAAACAGGAATCCGCCGCTCTGCGAGGAAGCATCGCGCAATTGATGGCTAAGTAAGGCCGAAAGGAGCTCTTTTTGCCCGCTGTTTTTAGAAAATATCAAGCTCAAACGTAAAAGCTGCGCCAGAATATCGCTTCTCACAAAAGCATTGAACCCTTTTTCGGGGCTATAAAGCTCATTGATACCGCTTGAATTTACGTGTTCCAGCGCCCATATAGTTGCGTTTCTAGCAGCCAAGACAAATTCCGGTATATTGAAACGGCTGCCTACGTACCAAAGCCCTTCGGCGCTGTAGCAATGCGGATGCAGATGCGTGGTGTTTGTCTTTTTGTCAGTGATAAATCGGCCACTAGCTTCCTGAGTGCTAATCGCATATTCGCAGAGGCGCAAAGCTGCATCGTAGTATTTTTTATCAGCTGTTATATCAAAAAGATCAGCAAATCCAAGCGCTACTTTAGCGTGAAATCCGGCCGGCTGATTAGACCATTTATTTTCTAAAGGCAGCGATAATTCTTTACGTTTAGGATTATATATCGGGGCAAGCGAACCGTCGTCCTGCTGCATAACTCCGATAAGAAAATCTGCAATTTTGGTTGCCATAGCTATATACTCCGGAACAGCTGTGACACGATAAAGGTTAGCTATTCCATACAATACCATGCCTGTATCAAAGGAAAAAATATTTTCTTGCGCAAACGAGTATGTTTTATCCGCTAAAGTATCATTGCTGTAAAAGCGCGTGCGCATGCCACAGCAGGGATGCATGGCAATTTTTTTTAACCAGGCTGCCGCGGCTTGCGCTTTGTCCAAACACACAGCGTCTTTTTCGATATCGTAGAGGAAAAGAAGCGTGGTGATGCCGTAGCCGGTTATTTCCGAATACAGATAAGAGTAGGATTTGTTATCATTATCGAACCAGGAGTAAAATCCTCCTTCAGAAGATTGAATTCCCGAATTTTTTATCCAGCCGGCAGCTTGCGAAAACTGTTCCTTAACTGACGTTTTCGGCATTTTATCTTATAATTTTGGTAATTTTTGCGGTTTTGCGGATTTTTTTGCGTTTTCGCGGCGCAATATTCGTGCGGGATTGCCGCAGGCCGTAACATTTGAAGGAATATCTTTGGTCACTACCGAGCCTGCGCCGACAATCGAATTTTCTCCGATAGTAACATCCGGCAATATTGTAGCATTCGCCCCTACAGATGAGCCTTTTTTAAGCCTCCAGGATACTCCTTTTAAGTTGCGGGTTTTATTAAAACACGGGCGTTTATCGTTAGCGAAACACGCTCCGGGTCCGATAAAACAATTGTCTTCGACAATAAGGCCGTTATAAAGCAATGCTTTGTTGTGGATTTTAACGTTGTTACCTACAATTACATTCCTATCAATGTAAGCGCCGTTACCTATAACGCAATTCTTGCCAATTTTCGCGTTATCTCCGACTTGCGCAAAAGCCCAAACTTTTGTGCCTTCTCCGATTCTGGCACTTTTCGCCACAACAGCGCGTTTATCTATGTAGGTTTTTTTTAAAACGCCAGAAATTCTTTTGCCCATTTGATATTCCTCCTTAAACCTTCATCTATAAAAATTTTAGGAGACCAACCGAAAAGTTTCTTGGCCAGCGAATAATTACAAAGTAATTTTGGCACCTGCGCTTTGCGCTCTTTGGTATGCACAATTGGCGAGGGGCTCGCGGAGATTTCTTTTATCTTGCTGGCGATGTAATTAATGGTAATTGCTTTGCCGGTTCCAAAATTTATCGCCCGCCCTAAAGCTTCCTTATGGCTGCCCATCAGCATAAAAGCCTCAATCATATCATCGACATAGGTGAAATCGCGCGATTGCTTTCCAGTGCCATGCACGCATAATGTTTTTCCAGACAGCGCCAGCTCTATAAACTTTGGTATCACATCATAGGTATGCCGCGGGCCGTAAGTATTAAAGGGGCGAATTATGGCAATGGGCAAGTGATAAGTGTTGCAATAGGAATAGGCGTACCTATCGGCCGCTACCTTGCTTGCGGCATAGGGCGATGAAGGGTATAAAGGGTGTTCTTCGTCGATAGAGCCGCCCAGGGTCATACCGTATATTTCGCTGGAAGAGGTGCAGACAATCCGTTTTATGGCTTTGCATTCTTTTACGGCATGGAGCATGTTGAGCGTGCCTAAAACGTTGGTCTCCATTACTTCAATCGGATGGTCGAAAGAATTCGGCACATAGGCATCCGCAGCCAAATGGAAAACTATTTCCGGCTTATTCTTGATAACTAAGTCTTTTGAATCTAAAGCGGAGATATTCCCGGTAAGGATATCTTCTAAGTCACCTTCAAGGTGTTTTATGTTTTTTAAACTGTATTGAATAGTCCCGGATACGGAGTTCCCCCGCAGGTAAACGGAAACTTTTGCTCCTTCACAAAGCAGCCTTTCGGTTAAATGTGAACCCATAAAACCGTCAGCCCCGGTTATAAGCACTCTTTTATTTTTGTAATAGCTTTTTTTCATAGTTACTCCTTTATGTTTAGCGTAAATATCATCCTTCTGCCGTTGATACCTTAGAAATAGTTGATTTAATCTTATAAGAACATACTATTATTGTAATTAAGAGCACGGCGATAAGAATCAAAACGAAAGGCCACATGCGGGGGGCAACTTTAAGAATATTGGCCCACCAAACATCTAGTGTGTCATACCCCGCGAGCGATTCTAGTTTAGGCTCGACCATTCTTATGTCCGGATTGAAAGAAAAATGAAGGGATTCTCCGGATAATTTACGTTTTATAAAAGAAATAAAAAGAAACCATGTTCCTCGTATAGGGCTAAGTTCTGGCAAAAAATCCATTAAATATTCTTGAAGCTGCAGTTTTTCTTTAACAAAGAAAATAAATGCGGAGCAATTGATAAACAAAGCGGGTAATTGTATTAAAAAACCAATTGCCGCTAAAATATACAGCGCGCCTCTTCTTGCGGCTGTTTTACTTTCTTCAATAAAAATCGCTAAGAAAACAGCCATAAAAGGTAAAGTGGGAAACAGATATCGCGGCCCCCAGGAAAATAGCGAACCTCTGATGAAACGCTGAATATAGAAGATAAGAACGCACAATACCAAAGCCGCTATAAAAATCATTATGGCTCTATATTTACGAAAAAAAGCCGGCAGTATTCCAAAAATCGCGGGCAGAAAAATAATATTATAAATCAAATAGCCTTTGCCGCTGCTTATTAAGAAATAAAAGGTCGCTCTTATAAATTGATTGCCGTATTTGGCAGCGTCAAAAGTTTTAGGCATAGGTCCGTATCCTGACGTAGCTACTGTAAAAATATCGGCCGCTGAACCAAACTCTGTATTAAATATGCCCCCATAAAGCAGAATATTCTGCATCATAATAAGCCCCACAGAAAAAAGTAGCGGTATTATAAATGCAGAGTAAAATTTAAAGACATACAAGATGTGATTAAAACGTTGGCGGTATTTTATATTGAGATAGATCAGGTATGCCACATAAGGCGGTAAGAATATCAATGAATTCTTTTTTATAAAAATAGTAAGACACAAAAAAACTGACGCTAATAACATATTACGCAATCGGGAATATTTTTCATAACGCAGCACGTACAACACTGAAAGCAATAGGAACAAACACACAAGTGGCTCAGCGAACCCTGACCGGACATATATAATATTCATTGTGCAGAAAGAATATAAAAAAACAGTGCCAAGCGACACTTTCAGGTTAAATTGGAGTTCTCTCAAAAGTTTAAATAAGATGACACTGGCGAATGCCATTATTAAAGGATTGGACATCGAAACACAAAACTGTGAGATATAAGGCCGCGGTATGCCATGGAATAGATTTGAAATAAGATAGCCAAGCATATAAAAAGGTGAAAGCGCTAATGGCATGGCTAACCCCTGGTTTGAATATATTTTTCCGTCGTCGGCCTTATGCCCTCTTACGGCGTAACGCATCTCGCTTACCTGAAATGGCCTATCGTGTATAGACAAATCTTTATCGAGTACTATACTTTCTGCAGTCAAATAACTCTCAAGGCCGTCGCCTCCGTAATGACCGTTAAAAAATAGCAGAAAGATCGAAGATACGAAAAAAAACAAGAATATACATAGTTTCCGTTCTTCTGCCGGCTTAACGGTTATTTTAGATGAATTCATATTGAAATATTTTTTTGTACATATTATTTATGAAGCAATTTCGATTATACCATTACTTCCGAATAAAAATAGCGCTTACTGTTGTTGCCTTTCTTTGCTACCGCAATTTCTTATTTCTCGTTCACTACATCCCCACCCTGCTTCCTTATTGATACTATGTAACTGCCGCGAAACGGAGTTAATTTGCTAAAAACATAACCAGGGAATTCCCTTTTTATGTCATCCGATGAGTATGACCGCGTATGAAAAAGATGCCGTTTGCTCTCGTGCATTATAGGCGCTAATATAAAAATGCCGTCGCCGGATAAACACTTTTTTACATTTTCCATTGCAGCGGAAAATTTAGATTCAATAACTATGTGCTCAATTACATCTATCATTACGACCAATCCGAATTTGCCTTCTATCGTATCCGCGGTAATATCTTTCATGATAAAGGTATATTTTGAAAATTTTTTAGCGAGCCCGGAGAATAATGCATCCGTTATATCAACTCCCGTATAGTGTTGTACGCCCAAGCCATGAAGTATCTGCGTGTAGAAACCTGTGCCACAGCCTATTTCCAGGACGTTTATATTATTGAAATCAATATTTTCCTGTAAGCACAGCCCCCTAAATACTCCTGCCGCCTCTTCGTATGCTTTTTTGTTCTCTTCTTCAGACAAACCCTCGTCGCCCACTCCTCGTAAGGCATGATCGTATTTTCTAAACCTATCATTCCAATAGCTCTTGGCATCGTAATCATTACCCTTGCCATATTTAAAAGGCGCGATTATGGTTTTATACAATCCCCTTTTAATAAAACCAAACGGGTCTTTTATTAATTTTAAAAAAATATTTTCTACCATTTTCTTTCACCGGTAAAAAGGGCGAATACTTCCCTATCTTTGAGCAGAAAATTCTTTCTTGCTGTTTTTCTTTTCTGCAATATTAATCTAATTTTTCCAAGAGCCTGGAAAAATCCGGCTATGATTTCTATTTTAAAGGTCAAGAGTGCATATCCAAACCTTGGAATCAACAGCAAAAAATGTTTTGCAAGAATTGCCGGATCCGTGATGTTTTTCCACATAAAAATATACGTGTTGCGGTGACTTAAGGTTAATATTTCCTTCATGCTGAATCTTTTCTTAAAACTAGCCATTTCTTTATGAAACCCTATGCTTTTAGGCTGGTAATAACACTTATACCCTTTTTTCCATGCCCTGAAACAGATATCCGAATCTTCCAGCCTGCCGGGCAAGTATATATCATCGTATCCCGATAATTGAAGAAATTTTTTCCTGTCAAAGGCGGCGATGCCGCATTGAAACGTGTAGCAGACATTATTATCATCGGAAAATCCAATCTTATGGGCGGAAAAAGCATTAAATACACCCGCCCGGAAATGAGGTACAAACCATATACATTCTAATTCCTTTTCGTCACGCTTGTAAAATTTTGGTGCCACCATAAAAGTCTTTGGATCTTTTTCAAATATATCAATAATAGGGTCTATGAATTCCTGTTTTACAGTAATATCATTATTTAAAAGAAATGCAATATCGGCATCGGATTCCGCAAGGACATCATTAAAGGAGCACAGGACCCTGTTCTGCTTCATTTTTTTAAAGTCAATGTCCGCAAAATTATCACTTACAAATTCATAACTTCCATCATTGCTCTGATTATCCACAACTATTACCCTTGGTTTATACTTGCTTCTGCAAGAGGCATCCCTGATGGACGGCAAGCATTCGCTTAGCAACTCTCGACCGTTATAATTAAGTATGAATATCTCAACCTTCATATATTATTTTTTTATAACCGATAAACAGTAGCAAGTAATGTTCTTGAATAGTTTGGTAGGAAATTTTCGTTTAAGTAAACTGGTTTTTATTGCAGACAAAGCAGGATATTTCCAAGGTAAAAGTTTTCGATCGGTACAGTAGATGTATTCAGTGGTAAGCCTCTGTTCCTTTCGTTGTAACAACGTTGCAATCTTCTGAACGTCAGGTACCTGCGCGCCTTCAAAATTTTTTACAATTTCGCAAAGCAATTTGTCTGCAATATCTATCGGAATATCAGCAAAGCCATCGAGCGAAACATCAAAGGTTATCACAAACAGCCCTCCGGGCTTTAGCACACGCTTAAACTCTTTTAAAACAGTCGAATAATCAGATGTGTGCTCTAAAACTGAGATGCAATAAATAACATCAAAATAACTGTTTTCAAACGGTAAATGACGTATATCCGCCTGTTTAAAATCAACCGTGCTTTTCTCTGTTCTATTTATTCTCGCAAAAGTTTTTTCCAGAGTTTTATCATAATCACAACAAAAAATACTGGAATCCGGGAACTTTCCGGCGCAATAATAAGGAAAGAATG
The DNA here is from genome assembly GCA_028713415.1 of Candidatus Omnitrophota bacterium. Lineage (GTDB taxonomy): Bacteria > Omnitrophota > Gorgyraeia > Duberdicusellales > 4484-171 > JAQTOI01. The sequence continues at coordinate 52,670 of JAQTOI010000001.1, read as the reverse complement.
TGGCTCCGGAACCAGCATCCAATATCGTTGCATTTTTTTCTGCTTTATTGCGTAGACAATCCTCGAGGCGACTATATACAAAAGGATACTCCCATTGTCTACCCCATTGGTGCAATGGATCGGCTACCCAATGCCATCTGTATCTTTTCATATAAGCACTATGTTGCCGAATAAATTTATCCGAAGACAATTCCATGTCTTTGAATAAATCTGATTTTATCAATTTATTATAATCAGCGATAATTGGAATTCCCGATTCTATCTTCATTATTTAATTTACTTGAGCATATCCTTTTAGAGTTTCAAGAATTATCTGAGATGGGTGAATATTTTCCACAGCGCTTTTTCTCTTAAACTCTCTATACCTTTTAACAAAAGAAATATTTTCTTCAAAGTTAAAATTAGAAACTACTGCATTCTCATCCAAACCTTCTGGCCTTTCTGTTCGCTTCCTTAGTATAAGGCACGGCTTATTTAAATAGTAAGCTTCCTCTTGAATGCTGCCTCCGTCGGTAAGTATAAAATCGCAGCTTTTCAAATATTGCAGAAATTCGCAATGCGAAACTAATTCTTTAATTATAATTTTTTCGTTCTGCGTAAAATCGTTGAGCATATGCAATCTAATTAATGCTTTTTTAGTACATGTATGCGTTATAAAAACCACGGGCATAAGCGTGGTTATGTGGTTAATCAATCTGATTATAAATTTTATCCGTTTACTATTCGTAAGTGTCTCAACTCTGTGAAATGTCAAAAGAGCGTACGGCTTTTTCAGATTGCACTCACCCTTTGCCAGTGCTAACGCATAGTGCAAGGATTCTATATTTGTATTAACCCCTAATTTAATTTTTTTTCCCTTGCATTTCATCTTTTCAACATTATGTGCTGCTTCCTCACTGGGGATAAACAAATAATCCGACAATTTCATTGATATCACACGTACCAATTCTTCCGGGAATGGATCAAAATAGTTATATGATCTTAACCCTGCTTCTATATGGGCAACTTTTAATCCTGCTCTTTTAGCCATCAAAACTGCCAGCAGCGTTGATGGCGTATCGCCGTGAACAATGCATATGCCTTTTTTATCCTTAAAAATATTTTTTTTTATAAATTTCGGCTTAAAAATTATTTGAGCCAAAGTTTTACCCATCCATAAAATAGCATCCAATATAGTATCAATATCATTATTTCTTCTTAAATATATATCGGGATTCCTTATGGCAAGATGCGGCCTTACTTCTTTTGAAAAAGCCGCATGTTGACCGCTATCGATAAGGTTATATTCAATCCCCTTTTCATCCAGCAATCGTATCAAAGGTGCTGTTTTTATATACTGGGCTTTTGTGCCGATAAAAATATGTATCATAAAATAACCCGTGGTTAGTCCATCTTAAAAAATATTGCTCGTTATAATCTATGCCAAATGGTCTACAATTGTCATTATCCCAAAAGGCGGTGGTTTTAAAACCGAAAACGCCTATTCTTTGTTTCTTCTACATTTTTAAATTTTCTTTTTTTAACTTATATAAAATTTCTTCATTCAGTTTGCGGTTTGCCGAAATAATGTCTCCCAAAAGGCCTATCATAATTGTCACAAATCCCATAATAATAGCTATAGCTGCAATTATTAAAGATTGGATATGCCCGCCGCTGGGCCGAGTGAAATGATCTATCAAAAAGCGGACGATAAAGATGCCTCCGCCGACAATGGGAAAAATGCCTATGAAAAAAAATGTCCTAAGCGGTTCGTACATTAAGTATATTCTAAGCGCTGTGGCTGCGGAACGCACCAGATACCTAAAGGTGCTTTTTATAAGCCGCGATTCCCTTAATTTTGGGTTAGTTGCTATTTTAACAAATGCAATGTGCAGGTTATTCCTTCCGGCCTGGATTATCGTTTCCAGTGTATAGGTATAATCTGAGAATATGTTTATTCTCATTGCGGCTTCGCGCGAATAAGCGCGGAAGCCACTTGTAGTATCGGGTATATCGGTATTAGAAATTTTCCTTATGATATGGCTTCCTAAATACTGCAGGCATTTCTTGATAAAGGAAAAATGTTTAATTTCAGATATGTTCCTACAGCCAATAACTATTTGGGCATTTTGCTTAATTATGGGGTAAATCAGATCTTTTATACATTCACCCTTGTACTGGTTATCTCCATCAGTATTAACAATTATGTCAGCGCCAAGCTCAAGCGCCTTTTCCAATCCTGTCTTAAATACATACGCAAGGCCTCTTTGTTTTGGAAGGATAAAAATATGGTGCACACCTAAAGAACGAGCAACTTCTACGGTTTTATCCGTGCTACCATCATTAATAACGAGTATTTCAATTTTATCTACACCATCAATCTTTTTTGGTAAATCCCGCAATACTAAAGGAAGTGTTTCTTCTTCGTTATAACAGGGAATTTGAATTATAAGCTTCATTTTTCACCCCACTTTTTAATTATCATTCTTTTGCAATACAAATAAGTTACTGCCCGCACACAATAAAGGAAACGCTCTCTCTAAAAAATTTCCTATCTTTACGGCCAATGCGTTCTCCCCGTCGTAAGTTTTTTTATCCCTGAAAATTCCCGAAAATTCTACAAGCGAGAATATATGGTCTATAGGCTTATAGGAAACGATTCTAAAACCGAGCGAATTAAATTTATCCGTTAATTCTTTTCTCGTAAAATATCGCTGATAATAATACGCTTTATTTTTTTTGAAAAATATTCTGCGCAGAACAGCCGATCTTTTTATTGCAACAAGAGGGCTTTTAAGAATAATAAAAATACTTTTATGAGGGACAGTTATAATGGCAATGCCTTTTTCTTCAAGAACTCTATAAGCCTCCTGTAAAGAGGCATCTGGACCCTCTATGAAATGCTCAATCACGCCAAAAGAAAGGTAAGCAGTAATACTCTTATCGAGAAACGGCAGCTTGCTCACATCCGCAACCCCTAACGGTAAATCCTGATTAAAATTTTTAGCTTTTTCTATTGTTTTGTAATTGTAATCTATTCCTATCATCTTATATCCTCTATCGCTAAGATAACGCGCCCATTGGCCAAGGCCGCATCCGGCTTCCAGCACCAGGCCATTTTTTGGCAAATACGTCAGATAAATCTCAATTTGCTTTTTTACCCTGGGGTAATTAAATATTTCAGTAATTTCCCGCTGTTCTATATTACTCCAGTTTAGTTCCCAGGCTTTTTTGGTTTCTGAAGTAATATTTTGATAGTTATCTGTCATGTTTTTTGTGCTTTGCTAAAACGATATACTGCCGAGTGAAAAAATCTGCAAGTGCATTGAATAAAACCATATTAAATAACCAGCTGATATATCCTGAAAAATTTCGCTTAACTCTTATAATTTCGAAATCAATATCTTTCATGTATTTTTTAAGCATTTTAAAGGTAAAAAAACGAAGGTGCGTTATATCAAGTATGCCCTGGTCCTCATATTGAAATTTTCCCTTTAAGATTAGATTAAGCAATACCCTATAATATCTTATATTAGGGATGCTTATTAGAAAAAAACCGTCTTCCTTAAGGAATATTTTAAATTTCTCAAGAACCTGCCATGGATTTATTAAATGTTCAAGAACATCAGCAAAGATAATGGCGTCAAAGGAACCAGCCGGGAATTTAAAAACAGTGTTTTCAATGTCAGCGACAATCACCTCATCGATGTTTCTTTTGGCAATCTCTGCCGCTTCGCAATTAACCTCTATTCCCGTAACTTTTTTTATACCCTTGGCTTTAAGCACTTTTCCTAAGAAACCCTGACCGCAGCCGACGTCCAGAACGCTTGAGACGCTATTCGTAAATATGGCGGCGATCTCTCTCCTATCAGAACTATAATATACTTTTTCTTTCTCTAAAGTATAAATACCCATATCATCAATACCTGTTTATCTTATTGCCTCAAAAACGCACGGCAACGCGCTTTTTTGCTATATCTTAACATGCCAAGCTTGCTTTTAAACGAAACAAAAATTCTTTCGTCGGCTTATCTCTGATAATGAATAATACAGCAGGCAGATAACAGAGATAAAACAAGACCATATGAACTAATGTTTTTAAAAAAAACCGGTCTATTAGAACATACTTTTCAACCAAAAACAGCAAGCCGAATGAATATATAAAAATAAGAATAATATTCACAAAAAATCCTGAAATTTCAATAGAAGTATCGCAATGCTTCAGTGTGTGGACCATGATAATAAAAAAGAAAATAAAAAATGATATTGAAGTCCCCAGGGCAACTCCTGTTATGCCCATATTCATTTTTATAAAAATGTAATCGAGTACCAACCCTGCTGCGGCAGCAATACATGCAAAAGGTATCATTTGGATCTGTTTATCCAACGCGGTTAAAAAATTCTGCGCTAAATATGTCAGGGAGATAAAAAAACATCCCCCTAAAATAATCTTCATACTGGTAATACCTTCTCTATACTTAGGTAGAAAATAATGCACTAAAAAAGGAATCATAAAATACGCAAAAGCCAAAAGTAAAGGTAAAAGATACGCTAATATTAAGGTAGGCTTTTTAACATAACGCATTATATGTTTGATAGAACCGGTCTCTCCATAGCTTTCCTGTATGCTCGGTAAAGTGACAATACCAAACAGTTTAGAAAATGTCAGGGCGTAAGTAAATGCTAATACCGCTATGGAATAAAATCCGAGATCCTTGGCTCCAATTGCTTTTGCAATTACTATTTTGTCCAAGCTGATCAATATGGTGAATGAGAATCCATATGCCGCAAGAGGTAAGCCGACTTTTATGAGTTGGGATAGTTCCTTTATATCAAAATATAATTTTAAATCGTAATGTGATATTGATTTACTATATAAAAAACTCGCTATCACTGCCAGCAAAGTCCCGTAATATAATCCATACAATTTAAAAAAGGTGACAAGCAAAATTACTGTAACAAGGGTAACGGCAGAATTAAAAATTTCAACTTTACTTAACATTGTGAATTGTTTGTTCGCACGCAACATAACGATATTGAAATTATACAGGATGGTCGCAATCATAATAAAAGAAACTATTCTTATCCCGGTAATAACGGGTAGGGAAAAAGTCTTTCCGAGAAAAAATGAAACAATAATGAGCATAGCCGCTAATAAAATTACCGCGACAATGCTAACGGTGAACGATAGATTCATTATTTTTTCGATTTTATGCTTTTCTTTTTTCCCTTTATAATAAGGAATTTTTACTGTAGCCGCCGAAAATAGTCCAAAATCCGCATAAAGGCCGTAATTTAGAACAATCATAAGGCCAGTCCAAATTCCCATCAGGGAGGGATCGAGCAATTTTCTTAACAATACGCTCGTAATTACCCCTATGGCCTGCGAGGCAATCGTAGCGAGAGAATACTTCGTGGTATCTTTTACTATTTTTTCTTTACTTAGATAATCCATAGAAATCACGATGCATCCGCGCTTACCTTTTTTTATTGGCTTTAACTTTATTTATATAGAATAGATTTTCAAAAGATTATTATGATTCACAACGCAACGCTGCATTTCTATCGTTGCTCTAATATCTCCATTATTGTCTGAGAAATTCTATCTCCCATACCATTAAGCATATAATCCGCTGCCGCCTGCCAATTAACAATATGGTTCTTATATGAGCCATTCAAAATGCCGCTGATGGAATTCTTAAGTTTTTCCCCGGTGGTACCGTCATAGAATATATTTAATGTTTGATACTTTTCCATACTATACCCATCTGTCAAAATCACTGGTTTTTTATAAGCCATACCATCGATCGCAAACGTAGATAGGCTCACCGCCAACAAATCAACGCCCTTGGCCAACAGCAATGGGTCATAATTCTTTAAAACATTTGTTTGTTTTATACCCAGGCTTTCTGCCAGAGCACACCATTCAGATACATTTATATCACAAGGATGAACTTTTATGACGATCTGCAGGTCTTTAAAAGCGCTCGCAACGCTTGCTATCCGCTTATTTTCAAGCCAAAAATAATTTTCCCAAACTATACTTTTATAGTTAAGGGGGTAAGGGATAATCAGCAGCACCTGTTTTGAATATATCAATTTTAAATCTTTGCATATTCTCCTCTTTGCCTCTTGAGCGGGCATATTTTTATATTGGTCATACTTTAGGCTGCCGGTAATAAGAATTTTGTTTTCGCTTAGGCCCCATTTAATAAATAAATTTTTCTGATAAGCGCCCCATGCCAATATATAGTCGGCAGTTAAGGGCACTGTTCCTATTTTGTAAAACGGGTCGCCGTGACAGCTAACATAAGATTTGCAGTGATAGTTCTTAGAAACTTGGACCAACAAGTTTTTTTGAACTGTTATGTCCTCATCAACCAGTAAAGATTTTATTTGAAAAATCTTAAACAGAGAATGCATTTGACAAACTCTCTCTAACGTACGCAGCAGCTCCCTTTGCCAAAGCGTGGTAAGATATTTCTTAACATATGGCGTAAGGTCTAACCCTCCTACAATGCATTTACTTGTTGTTTGTGATAGTTTCTCTATAAAAGCAATACGTTTTGCGGAAATTTCTTTTTCTTGAAACCCTGATATTTTAAAATCTGAAAATAATTTAAGGTTAATGGACTCAAGACAAAGAGGAAAGATAAGCCTTTCGGGAAAATCTTCTCGTATGAAAATTACGCCCGAACGCTTAAGATGCTTTAACAAAGTTTTAACCCTGCTCATGTCAGAGCATATCAAAATATCGTTTTTTTTGTTCTGGCTGATTGCGTTTGAGAGTTTGCGTATCAGATCTAACATAAACCTGATAGATCGCAAGGTATGATTTTTCGGCTTACGGGCTCCTGAAGCAGGTTTCTTATGATATTCAAAATACTTGAGCGCAACGCTATCGGGAAGAAAATCAGCTATAAATTGATTAAGGTAAGGGTTTTCTAAGCTGGGTTCAGCTTCGGGGCTTGATATCCATAATTGCGCGGGGGATTCTTTCTTTAGTACTTTTTTAAGAGCGTACACCTTTGGATAAAAATTGAAAAGATATTCAAAAATGTTTGCGCCGTAAGCCTGTAAGATATCGGCTCCTAAATAGACGAAATTTACTTCCGTTTTGTTTTGATCCATCCAGCCCTGTAAACCAGAATGGATATCGTCAGAAATCTTAAAAATTTCAGACAATTCAATCAAATTATCCTGATTTGTGTAGTTATGTCTGCAGAAAGGGATAATTTTATCGAAACCATCCGCGTTGAAACTGTCTTCTCTTTCTACCAGTGCTATTTTCATTTGCTGATTTAGGAAATCAATTCCTTAGTTAAAGGTGTCCCTTTTTCAATATTTTTTTTTGCTTTGCGATTCAGGACTGACCGCAAATATTTTGGTTTAAGACCGGATGCCGGCCTTATGGCCCTAATGTTTTCTTCTGTCAAAACTTCCCCTTTCTTAGTATCCTTGACAAAGAACAACGAGCGTCTAAAAACTCTGTTTTTTTTCTCTTCCTCTCCCAGGCCATAACTCACTCTCCCTAGGGCTTTTTCAACGATTCGTATGCTCTCCACCAACTCTTTTAATTCCCGGGGCTCTAAAGAAAAAAAACTATCCGGTGTTTTTATGTTTCGCGACAGAGTAAAATGCTTTTCAATTATTGTTGCTCCCTGCGCAACCGCGGCAACTGATGTAACAGTAGTCAGGCTGTGGTCTGAAAGCCCTACGGGACATTTAAAAAGCTTCTTTAAGTCGGGAATTGTCCTTAAATTCAAATCTTGCGGTTTAGCGGGGTAGCTGCTTACGCATTTTAGCAACATTAAATTGCTTGTCCCGTGCCTCTTTGCCGTATTGACGGCATCCTTAATTTCTGAGCGCGTTGCCATTCCTGTCGATATAATGAGGGGTTTTTTTGTTTTGGCTATATATTCGATCAGAGGTAAATCTACCAGCTCGAATGAGGCGATCTTATGAAGGGGTACGCCAAGATTCTCTAAAAAATCAACGGAAGTTTTATCAAATGCGGTAGAGAAAAACGTTAATCCCGCATCTCCTGCAACACGCTTTAACTCTTTAAACCATTTCCAGGGAGTATATGCCTCCTTGTATAATTGATATAAAGTCTGTCCGCCCCATCTTGGATGCTTTATCATAAAATGTCTGTTTTTAACATCGAGGGTCATTGTATCAGGAGTATACGTTTGAAATTTCACGGCATCTACTCCGCATTCCTTGGCTTTCTTAATTAACGATACTGCTCTTTTAAAATTCTTTCCGTGGTTTGCAGAAATTTCCGCAATCACAAACACGCTATCATCTCGTTTAAAAAAATTTCTCATTGAATTATTTGCCTCTTATTTTTTGATAAATCACTCGCGTATCGTCTTCCTTAATAAACGCAAAACCCGCTTTTGCGAAAGCCTTTTGTGATGCTATATTATTTTTTTTAATTTCGGCAATAATGGGTTTTACGTTCTTTGTTTCGCTTATAAATCTCTCTGACCCCTGTTCTATGATTTTTGCGCCTAAACCCTTGCCTAAATAATCAGGATTAAGATTCACACTAACTTGCGTGCAGTTATCCTTTATTTCAAATCTAATAACGCCAGTTTTTTTTGTTCCTTGTTTGGCGATATAAATCCTCGTATTGGGGTTTGCAATATTTGAATTGAACCATTTCTTATGCTCTTCCCAGCCAACGCATTCCGTATCAAAAAAATTTATTCTTATAAGCGGATTATTCCTCCAGACCCAAAGGTCTTTGCAGTCATCGCCTGATGCCGGGCTTAAGATAAGATCATCGTGCCTTTTCATTGGATACTTCGTATAAGCTCAAAGGCTTCGGCGTAACTAACTCCGGCTACGCTGCCCCAGCGGCGCGCATTTACTTTAACTGCCTCTAGAGACCTCGGATGAGGAAAATCTCTTATTTCACTTGAATAACACCGTAAAGCATCGAGTTTCTTCTGGATAGATTTATCGATTGTTATAAAAATATTGGGACTAAACGCATAAGGGTAATTCCACTCAGTCGAAGAAGGCACTTCAAAAGAGTAGATCTCCTTAACAGTTTCTCCCTGAAGCGGCCGGCATGCCGTTAAAACTGCCTGGTAGGTTATTCTATGGTCGATATTTAAGTCCTGCCGGCAATGAGTATATAGTGTATCCGGTGAAATTTTATCTTTTACTTTCTCAATTACCTTTACGATATCCAAAAATGCCATCGTGTCAAAACGATTGTCGGGAAAATCATTGAGAAAAATATTTTTTACGCCTATCGCATTATTCGCATCATAAACTTCCGTTTTTAATTTTTTCAGATCTTTTTTCCTTAATTCTCTGCGCCGTGTTTGGTCTCTCGAGGTTATTCCTTCTCCTAAGATAAGGGTGGAAACTTCGTTTCCTTCTGCAACGAACCGGGCAGCAGAACCGCCGCACCCTAAGATCTCATCGTCAGGGTGAGCCGCGATTATCAAAATCTTACGCTTCATCGTCGCTCCTTTTTTTAATACGCGCTTGCGCCACAACACTGTTACCATCTTTATATGCTTTAGTGAATTCGATACGAAAATCTTTTGTTTCGATGAATGCATGAGGATAATCGTAAGCGTCGAGCATACGGATATGATCATAGATGCCCTTAATGCTGGAACCAGCAGGTATCCGGCTTTCCCTAGGTTCTCTTCTCTTAAAAAAGACAACTCTGCCGCGCTGAGGCTTAGGAAGATGCCGGTTGCCAACGATACGGGGAATCATCTCATTAAAAATTATCTTTGAAGCTTTTTCATATATGCTCTGGGCAGGGCCCTTAAGGGATAAATCTTTCTTTAAATAGATGGATCCCGCATCAATATCTTTTACTACTTTGATGGCTGATATTTTCGTTTTGGTTTTTCCCCTCACTATAAGATTCTGCAAAGGGCTGCCTCCCCTGCCAAAAGGTAAATCGGTCATATGGAACACGACACAATTAAAATTTTCATAGATTTCCGCAGCAATTTTCCAGGACCAATGCGGAAAAAATATGTATTCAGGGTTGATAGTACGAATGCGCTGATAGGTGAAATTACTCTTTGAACTGATGATAATGACCTGATATTTACCTCTAAATGTGTCGTGGAATTTTTTTGCTATTGCGATGTTCCAGGGTTTGATGGTTGCTATGATTATCTTTTTTTTCTTCTTCATAATCAGTTTAGTAAATAATCGACAATCCGTAGTGCGCCGGCACCATCCACAAGGGCTCTACCCTTACGTGACATGGTTTCCCTGATGCGCTGGTCCTTTATCGTATCGAGACATTTCCCTATGGTATTGAAAAGTTTGCTGTTCGTAGCGCTTGCGGCATATTCGATAAATCCTGCTTTGCGTAAGCCTTTTAAATTATTCGATTGATTTGCGGCAACACGGATTGCTACCGTGGGTACGCCGACTCTGGCAAGCTCATAGAGCGTCTGTCCGCCTGCAGAAATAGCCACATCAGAGGCAAGCATTTCTCTTTTTATTGCTTTTGCATCGGGGTTGTAAATAACCCTGCAATGCATATCGGATAGTTGATCAAGAAATCTGGTATTTTTAAATCCGCACCCGACGATAATCTTTTTCTGATACAAAGGATACTTTTTATTCAACATCCCCATAGCACCTTTGAGTAAATTCGCTATGTCAGTACCGCCGAGCATTATTAAAATATTCTTTATTCTCGCACGGATTTTTTTATTCGACACCTTCCAGAATTCTTTTCGCAGCGGAGTGTATTTACTGCCGAGCAAAAAGGTAATGCCTTTTTTCTGACGATAGTTTAAATTTTGAGCGAAAACGGCACCGTTGACAATCACTTTGCAAGGGTAATCCAGGCGCACAGTATCGTCAATACAAACGAGTTTTTTTACCCTACTGGATATTTTTTTATAGAGAGCCAGGTCAGCCAGATACGAATCGATGATTACCATATCGGCTTTCTCTATATATTTGAAAAGCTGTGCTCTTTCTTTAATCCAATTAAGAAAAATAGCATCTTTGTTTTTGAAAAAATTGCGTGCTGCTGTATCTGCATTGATGATAAATTGTGTAGTTGTCTTCCGTATCTTAAAAGCCTGATAGAGGGATTGGCATCGTGCCATATGCCCGAACCCGATGCCGCAGCCGCCTTCAGTCAATATCAAAACTTTCATGAATAGTTTACGTTAATCTCTTAAATCCGCTATGGCACACCGGGCCTTTCAAGAATTTAGCGGGATTGCCTTTTTTTATTGCCTTTGCTATAAAAGCAAACGCCTCACCGACGGCGCTTAAATATTTTTGCACGTGCTCCTCTTTATGCGCATATGAAGCATAGAAAGCATTCGTAGCAAGGAATCCCTTTGCAAGCATCAATTGAGTAAACAGCGTTTTTAATTCCAGGGGTTTATCGTACTGGAATGAAAAATGCCCAAGCGGCAACATCCCTGAGATTTCTGTTTTAAGGGCGTGTTTGGCGGCCAAGGTACGCCAACCCTCCTGAACTAGCCTGCCAACATAGGCAAGATGCTTCGAAACATTGCAGGTCCTAAACTTTTTTATGGTAGCCAGGGCTGCCGTAGGTCCAATTTTATCCGTCCAGTAGGTACTGCTTATAAAGGTATCTTGGGCACGTTGCATAATCTCTTCTTTACCGATTACGGCAGCCATGGGAAATCCATTACTCATACCCTTGGCAAAAACAGCCATATCGGGCTTAAGTCCAAACAATAAATGCGCTCCGCCGGTATTGAGCCGGAAACCGGCGGTAATTTCATCTACAATGAGAACTATTTTAAGTTTTTTCGTAACTTCCCGTATCGTTGCGAGGAATTCCCTTATAGGCTTCTGGTCGCGGATAGATTCCATCACCACAACCCCAATGTTATTTTTGTGTATTTTTATAAGTTTTAAGAAATTTTCAATATCGTTGTATCTAAACGGAAATGCTGTACCCTGTAATGTTCGCGGCACACCTAAAGGGTTAAGACCGGGTAAGAGATGGCCGTCTAATGCGCTATCGCTCGCTAAATTTGCCGCTAGATACCAGTCATGCCAACCATGGTAACCGCAAAACAACACCGCATCTTTCCTGCTCGCGGCTCGCGCAATCCTTACCGCCATAGCCATTGCTTCACCACCAGTGCGCGCATAGCGCACCATATCCGCCCAGGGGTGTAAGGCGATAAGAACTTTGGCTAGCTCAAACTCCTCCGGAGCATTAAGCGTAGACATTGAACCGCTGTCAATTGCTCTTTTTACGGCTTTATTTACGTCACTGTCAGCGTACCCCAATATGCATGAGCCGATACCCATATAGCTCATATCTGTGTAACTTTTCCCATCGAGATCAACAACGTAGCATCCTTTGGCTTCCTTGTAATATGCCGGCCAAAAATCAGGCAAAAACATCTCGGGTCTTTTTGATAGAAGCTGGGTACCTCCCGGTATTATATTCTTAGCTTTCCTGTATAAATTCTGCGACTTACCCATAATGATTACTTATCTTCTAACTTCGCGCTACTTAAGTTTTTTGGCAACGAATAATAATTTATATCCCAGGGTATCGCTCTCTTTTATAACTCTAAATATCTTCGCCATGTCCGCGCGCGAGAAAGCCGAGAGTCTTTCCGGTAACATTCGATTAAAAAATTTCTCTGTTTTTTCAAGAGCCGGTATGAACGTCTTAAAATTTTTAGGAATAAAGTTGAACTCTTTAAATAACGCCTTCAGAGATCCTGTGTGGAAAAAGAATTTTTGATACAAACCGTCAAAGAGCGGTGCCTCAGAACCCATAACACGCACAAGCATGCTTTCTACGTTTGAAACAAAACCACAAAAAATACCTCCCTTTGCAAGAATTTTCGAAACATTCTCCATAAAAAAACTTGGGTTAGCAAAATGCTCCATTGCCTCCATGCTAACGACAACATCATAGGTATTTTTCGCTTTCACAATAGAGTCAAAAGAATCGTAGAATCTAACACGGGGCAATTTTCGCTTTCCTAACTCTCTTGTGTATTTAGAAAAATCATAAAAATCGCTCTTCCATCCTCGCTTTTTAAATAACCCGGCTGCAAGCCCCGCTCTCATGGATATATCAAGACACCTGGGCGCATTATGCTTAACAAGCTTACTTGTTAAAGCAATTAAAGAACTATACAGACAGAGATCTTTGCCCCTCTGGTCTTGCGTTTGCAGGATTTCTGACCAGCATTTAATAGATGGGGCCTGGTCATACAATGCACGGTTAGCCTCGTTATGAATAGACGGGTTGGAAAAAATAAGCCCACACCCTGCGCAGAGAACGAATCTGTATCCCCGCTTAATAAATAACTCTCTTTGCCGCAGGGAACTTGTTTCACATATAGGGCAATCTATCATTGAAGAATGAGCTACCGAAAGCATTCCGGTGTTCGGATCTACGAAACTTAACAATTCCTTATCCAACAATTCGCTGTATGATTTCTTCATGAATTTATTATATTAAAATCCTTCTGATACGATTTAAATTCGTTAACGAATTCCTTCACGAGCACATAGATCCGCTCTGAAGAAAGATTGGGCATCTCCAGAGGAGAACCCTTATAATTGTTTGACCCTATATTAAAAGGGTTGTAAAAACCTTCTTTCACACTGATGTCATACAGTTCAGTGCCGACAAAGGGCGTAAAAAAAGTTACGGCGATGGAGGGCGGATTGATCTCTTTGTTGAACCTTATCGTTTCAAATACATCATCTTCAGTTTCGAATGGTAATCCTATCATATAATTTGCGGTTATTCTTAGTTCATGTGCGCGGCACAACGCAAATGCCTTTTTAATAAATTCTTTGGAAACGAATTTCTTGATTATATTCTTTCTTATCGTGTCAGAGCCGCTCTCCACACCGACGCTGACTGCGCAGCAACGGGCCTTCCTTAAAAGCGATAATATCTCTTCGTCCGCGAGCGTCTCAATCCCGGATTGAATAGTAAAAGGCAATTGAATACGCTCGATATATAAAGAAAGAAACTCTTTCATAACGTCCTTGGGCACTTCGCTCAAAAAATCAGTGTCTCCAAAAGAAATCATATTAAGATTATAATCCTTAACTTTATGCTCTATTTCCCCTATCGCCACATTCGGGGTTTTTGTCCGGTGGTACTTTCCAAGGCCTTTTTGTGTATTCCTCAGCTGAGGGGCCACGCAAAAGGTACACACCTTACTGCAACCCCTGCTAAACTCAAATGCGCCTCCTCTGTAAACTTTACCCATAAAGGGTTTTAAAAGATGACGTAAATCAAAATCACTCCAATCCTGATCAGGCACATCGTCCATAGCAATCAAATCTCTTAACTGGTTAGAAAAAACTTTTCCATTGACATCTTTAGTCCAAATATTCTTTATGCTGCGCAGGGCATTTCGATCATCCAGCTTATTTAACAGTTCTACGATAGTGTGTTCACCTTCGCCAACACAGAGTATATCCACCCAGTCTTCTCTGATGACAAGTTCCGGGGCTATGGTAGACATAATACCTCCGATAAGCACCGGCAGGTCCGGGAACTCTTTCTTAACCGATGAAAAAAGCTGTTTTGCCGTAGGAAAGTTCCTTTCAACGAGGCTGGCTGCAATCAGATCCGGCGAATATTCTTTTATGGCCTTATGGAATTCTTCCTTTATATTAACCTTGCGCAAGCGGCCGACCATGTCTACCAGGTTGGTGGGCATATGAGTGCCTAAATTCGTCATTGCTTCATTATCAGTCGCGAAATCTTCTACCATAAAAGTAGTGTCGAATAGTTTAACCTGATGCCCTGCTTTTCGGATACACGCTATAAGGATAGAAATCGCTAACGGAATCCTTAGCTCCGTATTAATGTTCGGGTAGATAAATAACACTTTTTTTGGCTTCATGATGGACCGTTATTCTCTCTTCTTTTGTTGCTGTTTTTTATCCTGGCGGACAGATTTTAGATACCCTTCATTCCTTGCAAACTTATTATTTATTTTTGCAAATTCTTTTTCTTTTGACAGGAACGCGATTATATCGTGTGTATCAAAATCCAATCTGTAATCAAAATGGCTGTATACTCTTTTGACGAGTTCGTAATCTTCTTTTTCATCCACGGTTAAACGTATATGAGAATAATCCTCATCATTTTCAAAGTTTTGTATGTTGAATTTATCGGGATTATTATACATATAGGGCGTTACGTGTTCTCTCTCTGATTGCAGTGTTGCGCTTTTCCACGCTTTCTCTAAAGTATTAAAAGAAAAAATTTCGCAATCCATTCCATCGGGGAATGTCGGAGGGTGAGTATTGGAAAGATAATCTATATCGTTACTAACTCTACTATACTCATTAGCCATGGCATCTAAAATTGTATGATCTATCAATGGGCAATCCGCCGTAATCCTGGCTATGTGGCGTGCGTTTATTTGTTTAGCTACCTGATAATATCTGTCCAATACGTCGTCCATACTTCCTCTCAATACGGGGATATTTTCCTTTAAACAATAATTTACCAAAGGCTCATCGGATTTTTCGCTTGAAGTAGCAACTACGACCTTTTTAATCTTGCCTGCCATGCAGGTACGCTTATACACATACCAGATCAACGGCTTATCACCCAAAGGCAACAACACCTTACCCGGGAGCCTTGTTGAGGTAAGCCTTGCCTGTATGATAGCAGTTATATCCACTTTTAAATCCTCCATTTTGCAGGCACTATCATTGTTTCGTCATCCTCACGCAAAGTAGCAAGCTGGCTTAAGACCTCTTCAACGTTACTGGTATAATTGCGCGATGAAACTATTTCTTTTAGGTTCCCAAGGCTATCTACCCCGATTATAATCTTATCTATAAATTCATTAAGTGCGGCAAAATTGACACAGAGCGCAACAAGCGAAATACCCTTATCCTTGGCCAAAGATCTGATCTGCGTTATTGTATCCTTTATTTTTGAGAACTTCTCATTTAAGAAAGCTGCTTCTTTAAATATCAATCCCTGAAGAAAGACCGAGCGGACGTGTATTTCAATTCCCCTCTTTTTAAGTTCAGAAAAGTACGCTGTAAACCTTTGGTCTAAAATGCTGTAAGGGAACTGTATCATATCGAATCTGATGTTCCGCTTAAAAAGTGTCTCAAGTTCCGTTGGATAATATATCGAGAAACCTATCTTTTCAATTTTTCCCTCTGCCTTTAATATCTCCAAAATGCGCCAGATATCAGGATGCTCATTGAAATATTTAAAATTATGTATGAGATACCCGTAAAGACTTTTTGCATGTAGCCTCGTAAGCGATGCATCGAAGAGGTCTTTAACTTCTCTGCCCGCACACTGCGGCAGCTTAGATACTATTTTAAAAGGGCAACCGTGCGCTCTCTCGTAATAGCCGATAACGTTTTCGCTCTCGCCGTATTCAAAAGCAGTGTCGAGTAAATCTATCTGTGAGGCTGAAGCGAAATCAAGGATTTCAAAGACCTCGTTTGCCGGTATCTTTCCTCTGCGATTATTGATTCCGTAATGTGCTCCAAACTGCGCTGATCCAAGAGCAATTTTATTCATCGGTATCCCGTAAATACTTTTAAAACTTTCTTAATAACACTTTGCATTGCTGCTTTACTCATAGACTGGTATATAGGTATGCTTATTTCTCTTTGATAGAAATCCTCTGCAACCGGGCAAATGCCTCTCTTAAAGCCTAACTGCTGATAATAAGGATGAAAATATACTGGAATATAATGCACCTGCACGCCAAGCCCATTCTTTCTTAGGTTGGCAAATATTTGTTTTCTTTCTCTTTTGTAATGATCCTTTAACAGTATCGCAAACAAATGATGCGAAGACTGCGCACCGCGGGGTTCTGATAAAAGATCAAAATAAGGATTACCGCTAAATGCCTTTTTGTATATATCCGCTATACTTTGTCTTGCTTTTATAAAGCTATCTACTTTCCGCAGCTGTGAGATACCCAGTGCAGCTTGAAAATCAGTTATCCGGTAGTTATATCCTAAGCATCGCATCTCATGGTACCATTCCCCCTCGGGTGCACGCTTAAAGTTACTCTTGGTTATGCCGTGATTTCTGAACATGACAAGCTTTTCATACAGGCTCTTACTATTTGTCAAGACAGCACCGCCTTCACCGGTAGTGATGGTTTTAACGGGGTGAAAGCTAAGGACCGTCATGTCAGAGTAAGTACATGAGCCGATTTTTTTATTCTGGTAGGTTGCACCCAGGGCATGCGCGGCATCCTCGATAACTATAAGATTATTTTTTTTTGCAATGCGATTGATCTCTTTTAAATCACAGGGGTACCCTGCAAAATGGACCGGGATCAATACTTTTGTTTTTGTGTTTATTTTTTTCGATATCGCAAAAGGATCGATGTTTATGGTATCTTTTTGTACATCGGCAAAAACCGGCTTGCCTCCACAATACAAAGCGCAATTCGCTGAGGCAGCAAAAGTAATAGGTGTTGTGATGACCTCATCTCCTCTTTGCACTCCCGCTGCCAGGCACGCGACATGCAACGCAGCTGTCCCGCTTGAAACCGCCAAGCAAAAACGTGCGCCGGTATATCTGCAAAGATCATCTTCAAATTCTTTTATTTTCGGTCCCTGGGTAATCCAATCAGATTTTAAAACGGCAATTACCTGCTTTATGTCGTGCCTGTCAATGGATTGATGACCGTATGGAATGATTTTCATCATTAATCCTCGCCGATCATCGTAAGGATGTCTTTGCTCGTAAGCCACTGTTCATTGGTATCGCTCGAATAGCGAAATCCCTCCGGCATTCTTTTGCCGTTCTTAAGATGCCCTTGCTTTTTCCACCAGTAATGTTCGGGCTCTATCACAAAGAAATCCTTAAACTCCATGGCATGGCGCGTCTCATCCTCGGTCAACATGCATTCATGGATCTTTTCTCCCGGGCGAATGCCTATCTTCTTTATTTTGCATTTGGGCGCGACTGCTTTTGCAAGATCGATTATCTTCATGGTTGGAATCTTCGGTACAAATATTTCGCCTCCATACATGTTTTCGATGCATGAAATGACAAATTTCACTCCCTGCTCAAGCGTGATCCAGAACCTGGTCATCCGTTCATCAGTTATGGTTATTGTCCCAGCTTTCGCCTGCTTTTTGAACAATGGCACTATGCTGCCCCGCGAACCTACCACATTTCCGTATCGGGCGCATGCCATTCTCGTTACGTGCTTGCCGGCATAGGCATTGGCAGCAACGAATAATTTTTCCATGCACATTTTTGTAGCGCCATAAAGGTTGACCGGATTGACAGCCTTATCTGAGCTTATCGCCAGCACTTTTGCGACATTATGGTCTATCGCGGCATTGATTATGTTTTCTCCTCCAAGGATATTTGTCCTAATGGCTTCAAAAGGATTATATTCTGCGGTTGGGACTATTTTTAACGCGGCGGCATGCACGACAATATCCACGCCCTCAAAAGCTCTATGTAATCGATCGGGATCGCGCACATCGCCCACAAAATAACGCAGGTTTTCCTGATTAAACCGTTTTTGCATCTCATACTGTTTCATCTCGTCACGGCTGAAAATAATAAGTTTTCTGGGTTTGTAGTTTTTTATAACTATCTCGGTAAATTTCTGGCCAAAGGATCCTGTCCCGCCTGTAATGAGCACCACCTTGTTTTTAAATATATCCTTCATGTGCATTAGCTCCTTTTTAATATCCTTGCGTCATCCATCTACATCTTTGTGTAACCAATGCCTACCTTTATTGTAGACTTTCCCTACCTTATCTTCCAGAGTCGGCGAAAGAAGACGAAGCAACTCTTTTCCCAATATACGATATTGTTTTCCTACTTTGGCGGTACGAATAACACCTTTTTTAATAAGGCGCATGGTCGTAGAAGGGCTTATCTTAAGTAATGCTTGGGTTTCTTCGGTAGTATAGACTTCGTTTGGCTTAATTTCCATTATCTCCTCTTTTTTGCTTATTATAGCGGCGGGCATACGCTTGTCAACAATTATCTTAATTAGTCAATAATAGTCATTGGTAGTCAAGAGCGATGGCTAGCTATTGCGAAAATCGTAGACAAATATTGAATATCCCGGCTTAGCAGTTGGCGTGGCGTTAGCGGTCCATGGCAGAACACGCAAATAGCGGGCACTAATTGCGTAAACATTTTTGCCTGGCATAAGGTAATCCTGAGAACTTAACGCAGTGTACGTTATGCCGTAGGCTGCCGGTTCTGCAGTACCAAAGTATAGAAGCCTTACGGTTTCAATTTTTTCCTTGCGCAGATATTCGGATAAAGCGGGAAGATCTTGGCCCCAATCGAGATCGTGGGTAATTTTATAGCCAAAGCCGTTCATCCCGCCGACGAGTTCATTAAAGTAGGCTAAATAGTTTGGGTAGGTAAGAAATGCACAAGCCGCATACCATATAGAAATAGCCGTAAAAAAGGCAGGCGCATAGATTTTTTTATTTTTTAACCGGACATTTACGATATCCGAAAGCCAAATCAATAGGAACGGATACATCGGCAAAAGATAACGCAGTCCGCCCTGCAGTTTAGAAAACGAAGCGCTTAAAAAGAAAAAAATAATAGGGAGGCTAATAAACGAATTTGTTAGTTTATCGACTGGCGTGCGTTTTTTTAAAATCAGCAAAAGCAGAGAAATTGCTATCAGCACCAGAAAAGGCAACGGAGTTTTGATGAGAAATACGATAAAGTAGTATATTTTAGAGCCCTGCAGATAACTGTTGCCAAAAAAGAAAACTGCCTGCTCCCCTCTAACTACTTGATTAATGATACCGAGACAAGAAATAATATAAGCGCTTAGAGGTATGGGGGTATTTTGAGCGAAATCAACAAGCCGGTGCGCAGTTTCTTCCTGATTAACAAACGGAAGCATTTTTGAGAGCTTATTGATATACGCTATTTTTTCAGGAATATCCGGCGCATTTTTCAGCAAGGGTTTGAATTCAAAACCATAGGTAGCCCAAAGCGTTATAAAACTTATAGCAAAGATAATCAGCAATAAAATGGTTTGACGGTGAAGTTCTTGTTTTCGGTTTTGCGCAAGAAAAACTCGGTATAGCGCCCATATAAAAAACAACGGCAGCAGCAAAAAAGCATTTATTTTAGCAGAAAAAGCTAATCCAGAGCATATCCCCGTCAATAACAGATACATGGTCCTTCTGCGTGTGGCAGAATTAAATTTCCAATATTGATATATTGCAAGAGACATGAAGAAAGCAGAACCCATATCTGCCATTCCTAAGCCGGCATTTGCCAATACAGTAGGTGAAAATACATATAGAAACAGGGCAAACAAACCTGCCTTGTAACCATATATCTTTTGTGCCCAAATAAATATCAGAATGCCCAGGAGTGCAGAAAGCGCTATCATTGGGAGCCTGCTTAAAAAAATAATACGCTGCGGGTTTTGGTTAAGCACATAAAGAAATTGATAGTTAAAAACAGTGCTATCGATATTCTGCCAGGAAGGATGATTAAGAGGCAGCTTTAGATTCAGGGGAAGAAGCGGAGCAGCCATAAGCATCCGAGTTAAAGGCGGAGTGGCCGGATTCATACGAAAATCTCCGGTTTTTAAAAAAGAATATCCGGCAGCGATATGGTGCCCGGCTTCATCACAAATCGGAGATTTTGTGTTAACGGAGGTAAAAACAATAATAACAAAAGTAGCCAGCAAAAAAACTACTGGTAAATTTTTTTTCACTTCAATCTCATATAGTAATCGCTGTCGCTATAGAGTAAACGAAATTTCAATTTATTATACACCGCAATCGCGGCGTAATTATCTTCCTGTGTGCGTACCGCAATGCGTGATATTTTATGCGCAGCTGCCCAAGCAATAAATCCCTCCACTAGCCTTTTCCCAATGCCCATGCCTCGATATCGTTTATTAACCGCCATAAGCATCATTTTGCCGCGGTGGCCCTGAATGTCGGCAGATGAGACGAGAAAACCTAAAACATTACCCTGGCGGCTGGCAACTAATAGGCAACTGTTTTTGTTAGCGTACAAGTTACGAACCCATACTTGGTGATACCTATCGATGACATTCTGAGGAGCAAAACCGCAAGAGTAAAGGAAACTTAACCGAAAAGCGTCTTTTGCGAGCAGGCACGCGGAAGAAATCTGTTGGCTGGTGCACTCTTTTATTTTAAAGTCAACACTGGGTGCATTTTTAAAATTTACCGGAATTTTATAGATAAAATTTACTCCTCCGCCGCACTTACGCAATCCGCCACGCCTGGCTATTTTTTCAAGACGGGCATCTGGTTTGTCAAAACGCACAGTAACAAAATTCATATTTTCAAGCTTTGCGCGCGCGCGTACCGCTAAAAGTTCAGAAAAAGAAACAAGATGCTTCTGCGTATGCGTTACTTTAAGCTTCCCTATGCGTTTTTTGAAGAAACGTGAATCCCATTCATCAAGGACGAGCAATTTTGATAATTTCCTTTCCATATTCAATCTCCTTATCAATCACGTAGAGAGGTTCGTTCCCGCGCGCTATAAAAAATCTTGAAAACCAATCATAGTAGCAGAAAATTTTAAAAAAAAGCACAAAAAGCTTTCTAAATGTATACTTTGACGTTCCGGCATAACGCTGATCATGGTCCACCTCTACCTCTCCTACATGATGCGTTACTTTGGCAACAAGCATCGTAATATAGCCTTGGTTTTTTTCGAAGACACGAGCAAGCTTAGAGGCAGTTTCCCGCTTAAATATCCGTAGCATTGAACCATAGTCGCTCATCGATAGACCAGTTACCAGGCGAATCACTGCATTCGTTATCAGTGACGAGAAACGTCGACCAAATGTGTCTTTGCGCAGTTTCCGTACCCCCGCCACCATATCGAAACCTTCTTTCATTTTCATGATAAGCTTTGGTATTTCTTCCGGAGGATTTTGAAGGTCTGCGTCAAGCGCAATAACGTAATCGCCGCGCGCGGCGCGCAATCCTGCAGTTACTGCCCGATGTTGTCCAAAATTCATTTTAAAACTAACCACATGTATCGCGGAATTATTGAGAGCAAAATTCTTAAGTATTGAGTATGAGCCATCGGTGCTTCCATCATCGACAAAAACGATCTCATACGATAGTCCGAGATTATCCAAAGTATTTTTCAGACGCTCATAGAACGCAGGGAGGACTTCTTGTTCATTAAAAACAGGAACGACAACAGAATAAACCGGAGATAATTTTTCCATGATTATTGTATTCGCTCATATATTTCAATATACGGCCCGTATGAAATTCTATCACGTAATTCTTCTAAAGTAAAAGCTGCGGCCGGAATAGGGGCAAATTCGATTGGCTTTTTCCTCTGAATACTGCGGCGATAAGGCGAGAATACTTTGATAAGCCGATATGAACGCTTTAACTCCTCCATAAAATTCGCATATTTAGGTTTAAATATAATCTGAGAAAGCACGACATACTGGATATCTCGTAAACCCAGAGAATTAAACGCAATAGGGATATCCGGATATATCGTAAGAAATCCTTTCTTGCCGACCGTTGCCTCATCTCTTAAATAAAAAAGATAATAAGTTATCGCGGGATAGTAGGGGTTATCCCGCATAAACCGGGCTTTCATTTGATCGGCGCCCTGTGGCTTTCGGAAAGAAGTGACAGAAATATATTTTTCGCGTTCTTTAAACTGTTCCTTATTCTTTTCCAAGCGCGGAAAACAAGATTGCGTAGCGTCGAGAGCAATACGCGAATTCTTAACTATATTGGCTTTAATCCAATGATAAGCTTGCGTCCGTGTATCTTGGCGTAAAAAAAGCTTATTGGCGTAATAGATTCGTATCAGCGAAGGAAAAATAAGGACGGCCAACAGCGCTGGAATAACAACATAAATAATTTTATACTTGCGCAAGGAACGTGCAAGCAGAACAAAAAGCCAAGCAGCAAACAGAAGGATAAAAGGAACCAAAGGCATGACAAGCCGTTCGCCAGGCTGACTTGACCTATGGAGTGCACTGTAATAAATAATCGTAAAGAGGATAATAATCAACGCGCGCTTATTTTTACGCGTAACGAGTATCACTGCCATGCTCACAAGGCCCAACAAAACCATAGCCATACCGCAACCTCCAAAGAGTGAAACAAGCAGATGATGGAACGGGGGCGGGACCTCTACCGGTAAATGCAAACCGCTTCTGAAGAAAGCCTTAAAATCAAGGAACGCGAAAGGATTTCCCGCGAAAAATGCGCTCCCCACGACAACAGGGCAAACTAAAATTCGCGTAAATTTTATCCTTAAGGATACCTCTCGAGAAATAAAAAAATTATAGATGACTACCGCCATAAAAGGAAAAACCAGAAAAGACCCTGTATTCTTGACTGAAATCGCTAGCCCAAGTAATAGGCTCAACGCAATATAATTCTTGAGACGGACTGGCTTAAAAAAATCAATAGCCTTGATAAAAAAAATGATCACGCAAAGAGTGAGTGGAATATCAAAATAAATATAATGTGAATCTCGGACATGAAGGAAATTGACAGCAAGAAAAAATGCCGCAAGCAGCCCGGTAGATTTATCAAAACATTTTTTACCTAGAACATAAAGCGCAACAATAGAAGCCGAGCCGCAAAGTAATCCATACGCAACTCGGCCGATAAGATAAAAAAAAGTCGGATCATTAAGATAAAGGTAGGCAAAATCCTTTATCTGATGAAAAGCTCCGAACAGCCTGCCAATGACAAAAAATGCTCCATAAATAAAAAAAAGGATATATGAAAGAAAGGGGCTAATGTTGAAAACGTGCGGATTGAAATCTCCGCTCGCATAAGCCAGCGCATAATTAACTATAATCGGCTCGTCATCGTGATAAGCAAATGGAAGGCCGAAATTAATGCCGACAATCCTTAGTACAAAGCCGATGGCGAAAATCAAAAAAATAATTTTTTTATCCGTCATTTTTTATAATACCTAATTAGCTTCTTCACTGCCTTAATCACTGTTTCTATGTCATATTGTGTCATCGATGGATATAGCGGCAGGGAAAGTATCCTTTCGGAAAGATAAGCGGATTGCGGAAAATCTTCTTTTTTAAATTTAAATCTTTTTTGATAATAATGCTGCAGGTGCAGAGAATTAAAATGTATGCCTACGCCCACGTTCTCGCATTTAAGCGCTTCGATAAATCCATCCCGCGAAATATTTAACTTTTCTATTGCAAGCATGATTATATAGAGGTGATGCGCGTGTTTTATATTTTTTATATGCGCGGGCAAAGCTATCAAGTCTTCCATATCCTTAAAGGCTTCATCATACTGGCGCGATATCAATTCCCGTGTCTTGATAAATCCATCCAAACGCGGTAATTGATGCAAACCTAAGGCCGCCTGCACATCAGACATGTTGTATTTAAAACCCGGATACATTACTTCGGCACTGCCCCTAAAGCTTCTATCGTATCTCTTCCATGCATCCTTACTGACGCCATGAAGGCTGTAAACTTTTACCAAGTCTGCCCATTTTTCGCTTGAGGTAGCCACCAGGCCCCCTTCAATAGTAGTCATATTCTTTATGGGATAAAAGCTGAAACAAGTAAAATCACTTAAAGTTCCAATATTTTTTCCTTTAAATTGCGCGCCAATCGCGTGCGCGGCATCTTCGATGACATAAAGGTTATGTTTGCTAGCAACTCTCCTTATCTCATCCATGCGGCAGGGTTGTCCTGCCATATGCACGGGGATTATGGCTTTTGTTTTTTTGGTTATTTTTTCTTCTATCTTTTCAGGATCGATATTCAAGGTTTCTTTCTCTACGTCTGCAAAAACAGGCGTTGCCCCGGTATGCACGATAACATTAGCGGTTGCCGGCCAAGTAATGGGAGAAGTAATCACCTCATCTCCCGCTTCAATACCAAGAGTAACCAGGCTTAAATGTAAGGCGGCGGTACATGAATTAACGCATACGGCATGCTTGCATCCAATATATTCTTCAAACATTCCCTCGAGTTTCTTTACGCGTGGGCCGGTGGTAAGCCAGCCAGAGCGTAACGTTGCAATTACTTCATCTTCCTCTTCTTTACCAATACTGGGAACAGAAAAGGGAAGAAATTGGGGGCACATGGGGTCTCCGCCGCGTATGGCCGGCGTTCGAACAAATTTTTGCACTGTTCGTATATTATAGAAAGTATCACTTGCTAATTCCTGGGCTTTTTTCGAGGCACAAAAAGCCCCTATAGCTTTAACCGCATCTTTTATGTTCATTGAGGGCTTCCATTTTAAATCTTTTTCTATGGCGTCGCAATTCACGCAATAGCTGCGTTTATCGGGATTTTCCGGTATCACATCCAAAGTTGTCCCCTTAATCATATCCTTAATTAGATTGGCTAAATCAATGATCTTAAAATTATCTTTGGTGGAACCTACATTGTAAATTTTACCGCGTACCTTATCGGGATTAACGATCAAGCAATGAAGCATCGCTTCCGCGGAATCGGCTACATGGAGAAAAGGCCTCCACTGGTCCCCTCCGCCCCATATAAAAATTTTCCCTTTTGTCGCCGCGTGTAGCACCATCAAATTAATGGCAAGATCAAAACGCATGCGAGGCGACATCCCGTAAAGCGTCGCCTGGCGCAACGACGTAGGGGAAAAAGAACGGTCAGCCAATGACAATATTTCCTTTTCGGCTTTTGCCTTTGACTCAGCGTATACCGAAACAGGGTTAATGGGTGAATCTTCGTTAACCACGTCAGCCAGGCCTTTACCGTAAACGCTGCAGCTTGAAGCAAAAATAAAACGTTGTATATTTTTACTCTTCGCCAATGCGGCAAGTTTGACGCTTGCGTCGCAGTTAACCCTATAGGTTAATTGAGGATCGAGTTCCGCGGTAGGATCATTTGCGATACCCGCTAAATGCACAACTGCGTCAATATCTTCAAGAAGGGACGGATAGCTATCGAGGTCGATGATATTTCCGCAGATAAGCTCAAAATTCTTGTTTTTCATGAGATGCCTGACGGGCTCTTGGCCGAAATAAAGCCTGTCAAAACATCTTACGCTATATGATTTTTCTAATAGTTTTTCACACAAAACACTGCCTAAATATCCGGCTCCGCCGGTCACCAAAACTTTCTTCATTTATTCCTCCATTCTCTATTATTAATATGCCGAAAATGACAATAATATTATACAAGAATAATCTATTTACATACAGATGTCAACGGATAAAACACAAATTTAATACGGTGTTCACCCGGAGGTAAAAAAACCGCCTGCAGAATGCCATAGGGCTTAAATACCCTGGATTTTTTCTCATCCACATAAACAGCCCATTGTTCGGAGTAACTCTGAGACCATATAAAGTAACCGGCGATATCGCTGTTAATTTCAAATTCAGAAGACGTAACCCCCGAACGAACCAGTTTACTGGTTATTCTTACGCTGGGCGTAGGATTTTCAAAATTTTCGGAAAAAAAGAAACGTGGATAATAATTTTTGAGCTTATAAAGGCGCATTATTCCTTCCTCTGCAACTAACTCTAATTTATCATTGTCTAATTTATCGCTCGTAATCACATATTTGACGTTTAATGCTTTAAGTAAACCGGCGCCTGATGTAAAAACATCTTTTTTCGCGGGTAAGAAGCCTAACGAATCATCGATTACGCCCAGACCTTTTGTTTTTAACCAGTAGTTATAATCTATTAACGGGGTATAGGAGGCGATGCTTTCCAGCTTATAAAGCATATTTGCGTTTGGCAGGCACCAATTAGGCAGCTGGCGCGAATAAAGATTGAAAGGATAAATCCTGAAGCTATCTCTGTCGCTTTTGATAATACTGTAAATATTTCTATATTGCGGCTCTAATACATTGAATGAAATGATATTTTTCCCAAATCCGCTTATGTAATAGCCATATAAGAAAAGATCGCAAATTGCAATCGTAAACCAAATTGCTTTTAATTTGCGGATTCTTCCTGGTTTAACAATACACCAGTGACAGAATAACATTCCCGCAAGGATTAATAAAAAAGAAAAAATTATCCCTTTACTTGAGATAGACAATGATAAAGAAAAAGCAGTATATATGGCTTGTACCTTATGCATGTAGAATTCTAAGCTGTAGCGGTGATAAGGCTGGCTGGCAATGAATCTCTCAACGTACCAATACCCTGATTTAAGCAGCGGGGCTTTAAAAACATGAAGAATTAATTTAAATATGAAAAATAAGAAGACGGCTGACGCAAATAATTTCAATAAAAAATCCGCGGTTTTTTTTGTGAAATACCTTAAAGGATCATTCAGAAAAGAATACCCCAGTCCGGAAAAAACCGACAGAGAAAATAATCCAAAAAATAAAAATTTTGCAGGGTTTCTAAAACTATATAATTTGAAGATTTTGACCAAAAGCGTATAAAAAGGGTTGTATTTACCCAGCGCCAGCAATAGCGCTGCGATTAACATTGCAAAAAGAGGCGTAAATCTTTTTTCCTTTGTATCTTTTATATAAAAAATGGCGAATACAGCAAAAATAAACCCAATAATACCGACATAAAACTCTCCTCTTATAAGCCGGGTCGCTGAAGGAAAAACCATTCCGAAAAATCCAAGCGGAGAAAATGAACCCCAGAGAGCAAATCCCAAAGAAACATTGTGGGCTCTTACTGACTGACGCACGAAATCCCAACTCAAAATAAATTGCGGAATATAAAGAATAAGGGCGAGAAAGGCCAGAACAAAAAGATTTAAGCCTATTTTTGCCCAGGATTTTTTATCTTGGCGCGATCTAACAATATGATAGAGGCCATAGAATAAGCCGCTATATAAAGCCATCTGGACAAAGCCGGCTAATAATTGCATACCAAAAATTAAAGAGCCGCCGATTAAATATTTTTTGCGGTTGCTTTCGGCATATTTTTCTAACAGCAATAATACTAAAGGAAACCAGGCTAATGTCCTTAGCGTAATCATATTATAGAAACATCCCGCAAAAGCGCTCCCGCAGCAGAATATGAGGCTACCGAATAGCGCCCCGTTAGCTCCAATGCGCAAGCGGCGCATATAAAAATACATGAACAATGCTGCGAGTGAAAAATGTATGATTATTGAATAATTATAGGCTATTTGGAAAGGTAAAAGGAAAAATAAAACGATATTTAACGGATAAAATCCCCCTACCTGGCCTTCTGCCATCAAAGGAAAGCCGCTTTGTATATAAGGAGTCCAGAAAGGAAACTGTAGATTTTTTATCGATTCCGAATAAGCGCTAAACCAAGGGTAGAATTGAACAAAATTATCTCCGCCTAAGAAGCTTTTTTCAAGCGTCACAAGAGGAAAAAGAAAAATCAGGATAATGAAGATAAGTAATATGGGGTGATACTTTTTTAGAAAATGCATCTATGCTGGTTTGCTGTCACTATAGTTTTTATGTAACGCCTTTATCCTTAATAAATCATAAAACATACCTATTGAGCTTCCGAATATCTTAACCCTGCTTTGCGGAGAATTATTCCATATAACTCCAATCTCTTTAATTTTATAGCGGCGCATTTTAGCAATATAGATCATCTCAACGTCAAAACAAAACCCCTCTATTACGGTACTAGATGCGATATCCCGCGCTATAGAACCCTTAAAAAGCTTAAAACCGCACTGCGTATCGCTAAAATTATTAAAAATAAACGCCTTGATAAAGAAATTAAAAATCTTACCCATTTTCTCTCTATGCCAAGGCTGATGAACTCTGATGTCCGACTCAAAGACGCCACGAGAGCCGATAACTATGTCAAACCCCTCCTTCACGCCCTTAAATAATTTTTCAAACTCTTCAATGGGCGTTGAGAGGTCGGCGTCGCTGAATAAAATATAATCCCCTTGCGAAGCTAATATACCCCTTTTTACGGAGAATCCTTTTCCCCTGTTACGTCCATTTTGCAATACAGTGAGCTTACCTGCATTATTGAGCTGGCTCCTGAGGGCTGTATCTTTTGTGTTATCCAAAGAACCGTCATCCACAACGATAACCTCACAATCAAAGTTGTTGCTGCCCAGATAGGAATATATCTTCTCTAAGGTAGGCAGGAGCCTATTTTCTTCGTTGTATGCCGGGATAACTATTGATAGAAACATATTTTATATTATACTTTATTTGCCAGTCATTGCCAAATGAAGAAAATATATAATAATCTTAATATTTTTGCTATAATAATTGTTCTATGGTGAGAGAAAATAATATTTATCTGTCGATAGTGATACCTGCCTATAATGAAGGAGCCAACATAGCTTTCACGCTCCAGGATGTTGCCCAATACCTTAAAAATAAAAACTATGCTTACGAAATCATCGTGGTTAATGACGGCTCACTTGATGAAACGGCCACGCTTGCCGCTCTTGAAAGCAAGTTATTCGCCCATTTTACTTTGCTTGAACATTCTCCCAACCGCGGCAAGGGTTACTCTGTAAAAGAAGGCGTATCGGCTGCGAAAGGTGAGCTTATACTTTTTATGGATGCGGATAACTCAACGCGCATAAACCAGATAGAAGGCTTGATGTCGGCAATCATAGAAGGTTACGATATAGCTATTGCTTCGCGACGTCTCCCGGGAGCGATAATCGAAACCCGCCAGCCCTTTTATAGAATTATTCTGGGGAATATCTATATTCTTCTTTCCAGGCTGATTTTAGGCACAGCCGTAAATGACTATAATTGCGGCTTTAAATTGTATAAGAAAGCGGCGGCGAAATTATTATTCTCTAAACTTGTGCGTGATGACTGGAGTTTTGACAGCGAACTTATCTACCTTATTTTTAAGCATGGCTTAAAAATAAAAGAAGTGCCGGTGCGCTGGCACGATAAAAAGAAAACCTCAAAAGTAAGACCCCTGCGGGATGGGATAAAATCTCTTTGTAGTTTGTTTAAAATAAGATTTACGAGATATCAACGAAAGGATATTTAAATTTGCAATAAGTCCGCTACATATTCCGCTATTGACTGTGCGCAGGTTAAACCCGGAGACTCTATGCCGATAAGGTTTATAAAACCGTTAAAACCCAAAGCGCTTTCTTCCTGAATTATAAAATCCCTGAAATCTTCGCCTTCTCCCTGCAATTTCGGCCTTATGCCGGAAGTATCCGGCACCAAATCATCTTCTTCTAAAAAAGGAAGAAGTTGCAATGCTGATTGAAGAAAAGCACCGCGGCATGACGCATCAACATCATAATTAAAATCGCTTCTCTCTACGTAACGGGCATCCGGGCCTAAACGTAAGCCTCCGGATAAATCTTTTGTAGCATGGACTCCCAGGCCTGATGCGCGCTCATGCGGCACAGGGTAGATCAGCCTTGAAACTCGTACGTATTTCTTAGGATTTTGCACTCTAAAATATTGCCCTTTACAGTATTTTAAAGAATAACTTTGTTTGGCGATATCAATTCCAAGCAGAGAAGCGACCGTGTCCGACTCTAAACCCGCACTATTAATTACCGTGGCTGCGCTGAATTTAAATGTCTCGCCAGTACTCTCATCCACGGTAACTTCATAGCCGCTTTGCGATTTAGATAGCCCCTTAACTTGGCAGTTATAAACAACTTCTCCGCCCTTTCCTTTAAAGGCAGCCTCGAAATATTTCATCAAGCTGTGGCTGTCAATTATACCGGTAGAGGGCGAATAAAGCGCTGCTCGCGCCTTTATATCCGGCTCAAGCTTTTTTACTTCTTCTTTTGAGATAATCTCCAGTCCCTTTGCACCATTGCGTTTGCCGCGATTTAGAAGCTGTATGAGTTCTTCTTCTTCGCTTGGATTAGTCGCCACGATTAATTTTTCTATCCTTTTATGGGGAATATTTCCTTTAGCGCAGATTTCATAAAGTAGGCTATTGCCCTCTACGCAAAGCTTAGCCTTAAGCGACCCCGAAGGGTAATAAATCCCCGCATGGATTACTTCGCTATTGCGCGAGCTGGTTTCTCTGCCAAATGAACTATGGCGTTCAAGGAGATAAATGGATTTCTTTTTTCTGCTCAAGCGCTCGGCTATCGCAAGCCCCACCACCCCTGCTCCGATTACAACGATGTCGACTTTCTCCATAATAATTTAGGGATCAAATAATGTTATTAGGCAAGATTGATTTTCGCAGCCGCTAACCCCAATAAAATCCAGAATAATACCGCAAGCTGCAGCGAATAAAGCTGGGTGTCAAAAAAGCTGTTTACAAGAAATCCGAAAATTGCGCAGGTAAATGCAATTAATAAACAGTCAGGCGCTTTAAAAATTTTTTTAAGGCTCTTCTTGAATATGACTGATACCGTGAGAAGAAAACTGATTAAGCTAAAAATACCCGTCTCTGCCCAAATTTGCAGAAAACAATTATGCGCGTATTGGGCGAAGAACCTCCTTGTATGTTTGTAGTAATGCGGAAAATAATCCATAAAGGTGCCCAGACCTTTTCCTAAATAGGGGTTTTCCTTAATCATCAATAACGCGCTCCTCCATATGGCAAACCGGCGCGCGTCTCCCTGCGCGCTAAGAGTGAAATTAAACCTTTCTTTTATGCCCGGAACAAATAACAACACTATCAAAAATAGGCCAAGGATTACGGATGCCGCTTTGAATCTTTTAGAAATTACAAACATTAAACCTAAAGCGCTCAAATAAGCTATCCAGGCCCCGCGAGAAGAGGTTAATAGCAAACATGCCACCAATAGCATCGAAAAAAGCGCTAAAAAAAATTTAATTTTTTTTGCGAAACTGCGCTCCAGCAACAAAGCTGTAAATATCAAGGAAGTAACCATCAAATACGTGCCGAAAGCGTTATAGTGATTAAATGGCCCACTGATAAAGTATAAACCGCTGCTTGCCTGGACCAGCGGCCTGTGCCTGAAATACTCAATGCCCCATAATTTCTGGATGACTCCGTCTATGCCCACCAGAACAGCCACAAAAAGCATAATACCTAAGGCGTTACGCAGGCGTATTTTAGTATTGATGATATCCTGTGCTATTATAAAAATAGTAATATATTCGAGCCATTTGAAAAATAATGTTTTTAGGCTTTTTTCTATATATATTCCGCTATTAAACAATGAAAGGCACATAAAAATAACAAACAACCAAAGAAAAAAATTATACGAAGTGCCCAAGAATTTAAAATCCGGTTTGCTAATTTTTTTGAGAATGAAACCTAAAAATGCAAAGCCAAAAAACGACTCAACAGCCGCACTTGATATCGGAATGAAGAATATAAGTCCGTATAAGCTATATTCACAAATATAATCGAAAATTTTTGCGTATCGTTCTTTTCTCATGCGTTTAATAGGCTCCCCGCCCTTTTAGTATCGCCGGAAGAGTCCAGAATAAAATATTCAGGTCAAGACGCAAAGACCAGTTGTTTATATACCACAAATCCCATTTGACCAACTTTCTAAAGGTAAGTTCGCTCCTGCCTCTTATCTGGGAAAGTCCGGTCATGCCCGGTTTTACCTGAAGTCTGTCTAAATGATAATATTTATATTTTTTTACCTCATTAGGCAGGGGGGGCCGTGGCCCGACTATACTCATCTCTCCGCACAAAACGTTAAATAACTGCGGAAGTTCATCTAAACTGTATTTTCTTATAAAATACCCCACAGTTGTTATACGGGGGTCATTGCGTATTTTAAAAATGATGCCGTCTTTGGCTTCGTTTTTTGTTAACAACGCTTCTTGAAGCGTATCGGCTCCCTTTATCATAGAACGGAACTTGTATAACTTAAAGATTCCTCCCTTAACCCCTATCCGCTCTTGAGTATAAATGGCCGGTCCGGGAGAATCAAGCTTAATCAATACCGCGATAATGACAAATAGCGGCAAAAGCAGAATAATAAATATTAAAGCTGTGGTGATATCAAAAATTCTTTTGAAGATTATACCGTTTAAATTATATTGTTTCGCGCTATAGGTAAAAAGCGGTGTGGTGCCGAAATAACTTAAGCGTCCGGACACTAATGAGGCCTCCGGGTCGCTAGAGACAACTTTTCTTATCCCTAGATGCAGATTTTTAGCTTGCTCTATCAATTCAACAATCTCCTTGCTTTCGCTAGTAACAGCGATAATCACTTCATCGACAAAATTATTTTTGGCGACGCCGAAAAAATCTTTAATTTTTCCAAGCACTGGTATGCCGTCGACATATCCTTCTTTATGATTATCCAGATAGCCGATGGCTTTAAACCCAAGCCAAGGTATCAGTTTTGTCTCCTCTGCGATAATTCTTCCCGTTTCATTTGCGCCGACTATAAGTATATTGATATTGCGCAAGCCTCTTGCGATCATTCTTCTAAGCATGGTCCTTTTAACCGCTCTCCAGGCGCTTAAAGAAACGCAGAGCGCAAAAAAGCTTTCTGCGATAATTTTACGGGAAAAAAACTTATATTGCAGGAGAAATACCGCGGCGCTGATTAAAATCACGGTATACGTCAAGCTGAGAATTACCTTGCCGATTTCTTTGGGGATGCTTAAACCCCTATTTGTCGTATAAAGCCTGTTTTTCCTGAAGAAAAAAATAATCAAAAGAAGCCATAAGGCGAAAATTAAAACGTATTGCTCAAGATAAGGTTTTTTATAAACAAACGGCGCAAAGCTTACAAGATTGTATCGCAACAAATAGCTAAAGCAGAAAATAATAGCTGCCAGTATCATGTCGGCAATGATATAAAAAGGGTAGATTTTAAATGATCTTGTCATTGTGAATTAAAATAATATGAATATTACTCCCCCCTCGCCACTAGATACCCCAAAAATATTCAAGGAAGATTTTTGGGGAGGCTTCGGAAGTGTTTCGTAAAAATTTTCTGTTAAAATTTTTACGATATAAGGGCGCTCCGAAGGATAATTTACACTATCATTTTTGCTTCGTCTTAGAGACTTGCAAAAATGATGTGCTCATTAAAAAAATACGTGCTAAGTCAATAGTGTCAAAAAAATATCTTTTTGCCAGCCTCTGCGGTTCCTGAATACAGCGATAGAGCCACTCCAAGCCGGTTGCCTGCACCCATTTAGGCGCGCGTTTTGACGCGCCTGCGATTACGTCAAACGCTCCGCCAACGCCTGTTACATACTTAAGGCTTTCGATTTTCTTGAAAAGCTCAAAGCCTAACAGCTCTTTTTCCGGGGAAGGCAATGCTAAAAAAAGGATATTCGCGCCTTTATCGCGGATATCCTTCACTATCTCCTCTTTATCATAAAAAAAACCATTTCTAAAGCCAGCGATATTAGCACCGGGGAATTTTAGCGTTAGAATAGTTGCTGTTTTTTTTACAATCTCTTCTCTTGCGCCCAATAAATAAATCTTAAGCGGCATCTCTTGAGCAAGTGAAAAAAAATTATCGATTACCTCTAATCCTCCAAAACGCGTGGTGCGAAAGCCTCTGACGCGCGCAAAAAATTGCACCCAGCGTCCGTCCACCGAAAATACGGCAGTTTTCTCGCTAACAAGTTTTTTCAATTCATTATTCTTGTGGAATAGAACAATCTTGTGGACATTGACGGATATCTGGAGTAGCCGGTGGTTATTTAATACTTTTTCTTTTATTTCTTCCAACGAAAAACTGTCTAAAGGAATATCGAAAATATAATTTCGCACAGGTTTCAGTCAATCCTATAATAATTTTTCTATGATTCTGAAGATTTTTTCTGCAGTATTCCCGTCGCCGAAAATGCGCTCGTATCTTTGTGGCCGTTGCATTCTTTCCAAAAGCCTCGGTAAACCGTTTAACAGATTTTGATTTATTTCTACCAACCTATTCCAGCCTAATTTACAGGTTTCATTCCATTCGGTTTCTTGACGCAAGGTTACGCAGGGAGTTTTTAACATATAGGCTTCGCGCTGAACGCCTCCTGAATCCGTAAGCACCAGCTTAGCATGTTTAATAAATGCAAGGGAAACTATATATGGCTGCGGAGCTATAGGGCATATATTTCCCAATAGATTATCCAGCTTGTGCTCCTTAATCATTTTTGCGGTGCGCGGATGAACAGAAAAAATAACTTTTTGTTTTAGCCGGCTTAGCGCTTTTAAAGCTAAGCGCAAAGATAGCGCATCATCAACGGTTTGGCTGCGATGAAGAGTTAAAAATAAGTAATCTTGGTCTTTGATATTTAATGCCCGGGCTGTATTTCTAAATTGCATATCTATACGCGCCCTAAACATATCCAGCACGTCGCAGAGTACATCACCTACCAGATAAGCTTTATCCGCTAATTTTTCTTTTTCTAAATTTTTAATTGCCTCCTGCACCGGAGCAAACAGTAAGTTTGAAATCCTGTCGGTAATTACCCTGTTTAATTCCTCAGGCATATCCATGCGAAAACTGCGCAAACCCGCTTCTATGTGCGCTAAAGGACAGTTCAACATTTTTGCGGACAATGCTCCTGCCAGCGTGGAATTTGTATCTCCATAGACGATGACCAAAACTGGTTTTTCTCTGGTTATTACTGCTTCTAATTTTTTAACCATCAACGCGACTTGGGCTATATTAGTGTTCTGATTTACGTTAAGATGATAACGTGGCACTGACAGGCGCAACTCGCGGTAAAAAATCTCTGACATACGATAATCATAGTGCTGTCCGGTATGAACGATGATTTCTCTGATATGCGGACGTTTCTTGAAGATATCGCTCAGGGGCTTAGATTTTATAAATTGAGGCCTTGCGCCTAAAATCGTAATGATTTTTTTCATATTGAGAGTGGCTTTAGGCTTTTTTCAAAAAAGAAAAGTATTTCTCGACTGTTTCCGCAACTAATCCCTGGTATTTCACTTGTCCCCTGTCCAGCCAAATCGCTTTATTGCAGAAATTTTTGATTGTCTCTACCGAGTGCGAAACTACAACAATGGTTTTATCCTCTTTTTTCAGCATTTCCATTTTTTCTTCGCATTTTTTGCGGAAAAGGTTATCCCCCACAGCCAATGCTTCGTCTATGAGCATAATATCCTGCTCTATATTGATGGCGATAGAAAACCCTAGGCGGGCGACCATCCCTGAGGAATATTTTTTTACGGGAACATCCAAAAAATTACCCAACTCAGAGAAGTCCGTAACTTTTCCTATAATATTATCGATATCTTCTTTTTTCATACCCAGCAAAAGCCCACTTAAATAAACATTGTCATATCCGGACAATTCCGGCGCAAACCCTGCGGTAAGAGAAAGAAGGGTAGAAACTTTTCCCTTAACGTCGATAACTCCTTCGTCGGGTGCATAGATATCAGCGATAACCCTCAATAACGTGCTTTTGCCCGAACCATTGCGCCCGATGATTCCTACTATCTCCCCTTTTTTTATTGTGAAACTTACGCCCCTTAAAGCCCAAAACTTCTCTTTGCCTGCGCCTTTAAACAGGGCGCTTCGTATGGCTTTCTTGATGGTATTTCGCTTCTCATGCTTCAGATTAAAAGAAATACCTATATTTTTGGCGATGATGCAATCTTCTTCAAACATCTTTAGCTATTTTTTCCTCATAATGACGAAACATTTTTATTCCAATAAACAAGGCAGCCATAGAGACAAAAACAGCCCAGAGGACAAACGCGCTGATACCTCTGCCCCAGACGAATATATTTTTGTAGGATTCCAATAAAGATGAAAAAGGATTTAACATGTAGAGCGGTTTTAAGCTTTTAGGAAAGCGCTCTCCTGCCGAATAAAGCACAGGCGATAAATAAAACCAGATACGCAAGAAATACTGCAGGATATTTTGAAAATCTCTAAAATATACTCCGGTTAAAGAAAAAGATAAAGCAAGGCCAAATGTGAATAAAAACTGTACCAAAAGTAAAAAAGGCAGCCAGAGAATATTCCAGGTAATGTTTACTCTAAACAAAAACAAGAACGGTATTATCACCAAAAGTCCAAATCCCAGCTCTAAAAAATTGAGCAGCACTTTTGAAAAAGGCAACACCACTTTAGGGAAATTAATGGCTTTGATCAGCTGAGCGCGGCCAGATATGGAAGTAACCGAATCACTTAGCGAAGAAGTAAAGCATTTCCAGAATAAAAGCGCGCAAAAGAGCAACAAAGGGAAATAGGGGCCGCCGCGCTTAAAAATGACGCTGACCAGAAGAAAATATACTCCCATCATCAATAAGGGATCAAGCACCGACCAGATAAAGCCGAATGTTTTAGTCTTATATATTGACTTAAAATCGCCGTAAACCAGGAACCTTATCAGTTCCCTGTGACACCAAAGCTGTTTTGGTAAATTTTTTGCGCTCATGCGTCAAGGCTTTTATACATACGAATTAGTTTGCCTTTCTCATTTTCCCAATTATATTTTAGAGAGGCTTTTTTTGCGTTCAGAGACATCTGCTTCCTGCGGGCTTCGTCCAAAATAAGCGTGTTGATTCCTTGCGCAATATTTTCCGGCTTATGCGGGTCTATGAGCACTCCGGCATCAAACTCATCGATCACCTTTCTAATTTCCGGAAAATCACTTGCTACTACCGGCACTCCGGCGGCCAAATATTCAAAAAGTTTATTCGAATCGGTGGAAAAATGGTTAAAACAGGTATTGTGCAATATCTGCAACCCTACATCAGCACAGCTTGTGTAGCTAAGCAGGTCTCTCAAAGGGACTAAGCCTATAAACTTTACTCTGTCTGTTAACCCTAAAAGCCTTACTTTCTCTTCAAGCTGGGGCTTCAATTTCCCGTCTCCCACTAAAACGATTACAATGTCCCGATGCAATAGAGGTACCGCCTCAATTAGCTGTTCTAAGCCACGGCCGGATTGTATGCCTCCCTGATAAAGGGCAATTGTAAACTTGCGGTCTATATTAAACAAGCCTTTTAGGTCTATGGATCTTATTTCTTCAGGGATATCCGTAAAGCTGCTTAAAACCTCAGGAAGTCTCATCCTGTATTTATCCGCGCTGAATTTTGCGCGTGTGTAAGTAGTAAATATCACTCTATCCGCTTTCTTAATAAGCAGCCTTTCCAAAAACCTCCAGAAAGGCTTGGCTTTTAAATTCTCTCTGTCAGTAGCTATTTCGTGGGAATCATAGACCAGCTTTGCTTTATGGATCCTGCTACAAACATATCCCGCAAGAAGCGTATCCAAATCATGAGAATGATAAACTTCTGCCTTAACGCGCAAGCCTTGTTCGATGAATTTTAAAGTTATGATCGTAAAACCGGAAAAAAGTTTAAAATACGGGTCTGTTAATTTAGTGAATACATACCGTATGGATTTGGGGAAAAAATTTACAATATTGTATAGGGCATAGAATAAATGATAAACAACTAAAATCAAACAAAACCATGGCATTTCTTTATATGTTTTCTTTTTTTCTACGGTAATGTTCCTCATGAATTTCTGCTTTAATGCTTTTAGGAAATTTTGTAGCGCATACCAAAAGCCGTACCTGCTTACCCTTATTATATTAATACCTTCTTTAACTTCTTTTTGTAAAAGTGAGGGGTCTTTTTCGTTATAAACCGCTATTACCCATACCTTAAAGCCTGCTTCAATGAGAGATTTTGCTTCCCGCGTAACGCGGGCGTCGTTAGTAAAGTAATTACGCACAAACATACAAACTCTTTTTTCTTTATTCATTTTATCCTTTCACGGGCAACGCCATGATTTCGAATATTTTAATTTGCTTAATAGTTACAGTGCCCTTGCCTCTAATTCTAAAACCAACCCTATACTCTTTTGTGTTATGTCCGGTTTTGATCCTTAGGCTGAACTTTTTGAAATCAGAAGCAGGATTGATGTAACGATTGCTCACGCTTTTATCTTTGATCGAATCATACTGGAAAAAATGCATTTCTAAAGATTTAATTCCAGAAGAAGCTTTTAAATCTGCCTCTATCTGGTATATCGTATCGGGCCTAATGCTATAAGCTGAAGCTTTATAGTGACTGGGCGCATAGGAAAACCTCCCCTTACCGCTGATGAGCCACACCTCATCTCCGGAAACATTATCAATGGAAATAACTTGAGAGGCGTCTGCGCTATCCGGCACAAGCGCGCAGGAAAATTTGGCTTTTTTATCGTAAGAAAAAACAGAATAATTATCGAGAACCACGCCGGGTGCGCCTTTAAAATCGGAAAACGGTAAGCTAATTTCTTTTTTCTCAAAAAAACTATTTTTAAGGCCTCCCGCGTAATAAATCCAGGCATCTTTGCCGCTCTGCGGATGGATAAAAACCTCTTCAAGGCGCCAGTGGCGGGGAGGGTCATAGATTAATTCAGGAAAAATATTCAATTCAGTTCTACTCTGCCAGTTGATCAAGCCTCGATCGACGACTATAAAGCTATCCTGTATATTATCAAAAGGAATTTTCTGCTGCTGCGGCCTTAAATAGGCGCCGTCTGGATAAATATATATTGCTTCGTTCCATTTGAATTGATTAAAAAGATAGAGTATTTTTGCTGTCCTAAGATCAACCCAAACCGGTTTGTCCCATTTTCTTTGGTCAAAAAATTCTTTTATTTGCCTCGTATTGCTCAAAGCATCCCTCTTATATCCAAAAACCAAGGCAGCTCCAGGGTAAAGAGTTGCAAGGATAAATAAACAAAGGATAATGTATTTCGTTCTTTTTGGAGAGAAAAACCTTAGATGAAAAAGCGCGGTGGTTATCAGTAAAATAGCGGGGAAAAATAGCGGAATTATTCTGCGCGGCTGGAATGAGTAAGTAACGTGAATCGAGAAAATGAATACTAAGCCGAGAACCAATAGCCACAATACCACAAAATAATCTTCTTTTTTTCTCTTCTTTAATGCGTACACCACGGCGGCAATAACGCCAAACGACAGAAAAACATTTAAAATGTTTGAAAGCAATAATTTTTTAACCCAAAAAACTAATTTATCAAAAAATTTGAAACGCTCATACAACAAAGGAGCCAGCTCTATCTGGTAACGCTGCGATGCCATGCGTGCGGTGAAACGGCTAAACGCCTGTCCGGTCAAAAGGCGTACGAAAAATGCTTCAAAAAAGATTATCGGCAGCAGGCCTAATGCAATCAAGGCGTATGTTTTTCTTAATTTTTTCCTGAATAACTGGTATAAAAAACATAACCCATATAAAATTACGATTTGAAAACCGGTTTCTTTAATCATCCAGCAATATCCCAGCAATAGACCGGAGAAAAAGAAATATAATTTCTCATTTCTATAAGAAGCCTGTCTATGAGCCGCAAAAAAAAGAAAAACTGAACAGGCTTGAAAAAAAGCTAAAGGCACATCTGGTAAAAGTATGGTTGAATAAATAATATCTAAGGGATTCAAGGCCATCAGAAAGGCCGCAAATAACCCGGCATACTCGTCAGCGAGCATTCGTGTAAAATAAAACATCAGCAAGATACTGCCCAGGGAACAAAACAATGGAAACAAAATAGCTGCCGCCTCATTGGCTCCGAAAATCCTAAAAAAAACTGCCGTTGGGATATTTACTCCGAAACGAAAATATGCTTCAGCGGTATGAATCAAGGATGTAAAATTAAAATCACCCGTCATGAGTTTATAGGCAGCGTGGCAGTGCCCGATATCGTCAGAGCCGATAAATCCGGTAAAAAAATGTAAACGAAGCGCAGCTCCTGTCAGCAATATAAGCAAAAGAAAAAAAAGCTGTTTTGTTTTATTCATTGTCCCTGTTCTTCATTTCATTTGCCACCGCAACCCCAATCTCTATTCGGATGCGCGCTAATTGTTCGCCAAAAATAGCAAATACAGCCACCAAAACGGAAAGAATTATTGCGATTACCCCCAGCTCTTGAATATTACCATGGGTAAATAATGTCCAGAAAACATCAACTGTTCCGATAGATAAAAGAAATCCTGCCAAAGGCAAAAAGACTTTAGCCGGCCCAAAAATAATCGCAATGCGCAGCATGCATTTTAGGAACTTAAAAAAATCGCTAAAGGGGCGAATTCCGCTTTTTCCTTTTTGACGGACCATGATATTGGGAATACGCAAATAGCCGACAGTATATCCGAGTGCGAGAAGACCTAACACAGACGTAGCGGGATATGAGTAACCTCGGGGGAAAAGATGAATTATCTTTACTACCGCAGAACGCTTGAAAATACGGAATCCGCATGTCAGGTCATCAATTTTTTGTCCCGATATATACATCGCTAATTGCTCAAACATCCAATTTCCCAATGACCTGAACCTGGAAATATTATTATTATTCTTCCTCGAGCCAACCACCAAATCAAAGTCATGCTCGAAAGCATGATCGACAAGGTTAACAATGGCTTCGGGTGGATGCTGGCCGTCAGCATCCAACAAGAGCACATAATCTTTTGTTGCCCTTAATATCCCTTTTCTTGCTGAAGCCCCATTCCCGGAATTCACATGATTACGTATTACGATTACGTCGGGGAAATTCTTGAGCACTTTCGCGGTTGCATCCGTAGAGCCATCATCCACAACAATTATTTCTTCGAATAAACGCAACTTTGATATTTTCTCAAGAAGGTCTCCGATTGTTTCTCCTTCGTTGTACGCGGGTATCACGACTGAGCAATTTTTATATTTCGATTCCATAGCATCACTCCTTATTTCCAAAAAAAGAAAAATCCAAAACTCGCGAGCCGGCAAGCGCTATGCGCTTGATATCGTCAGCCGACCTTATCTGCCTGGCGAGATCATACAAAACTCTGGGATCCAAATAAAAAGAGCGGTATGCTTTTTGTATATAGCGCTCAAGCTTACCCCTCTTTATATCGGAATACGTTTCATTGAATAGCCCCGTAACGTGCAATTTACTCAGATCAAACTGAGAACCATCTTTAATTTCCGGATGCGCCCGAAGCACTTCTTCATACAATGGGGCGCCGGGGTAAGGCGTACATATGCCAAACGTTGCGGTCGTCGCATTGAGAGTTTTTGAAAAACGTATTGTCTTTCTAATGGTTTCTTCATTATCCCCGGGCATGCCAAGCATGAGATGAGCATGAGTCGCAAGGCCTAACTCGCGTGCCCATTTAAAAGTTGCTATTGCATGAGCTATGTCGTATCCCTTATGAGCCCTGTCAAGGACGCCCTGGTCTCCGGATTCAACCCCAAATTTTATCGTATGGCAGCCGGCTGCTTTTGCCAGGCGCATCATCTCCTTATCTATCATTCCGATCCTGGCATTTGCAATCCAGGTGACGTCAAATTTATCAGCGATAATTGCCCGGCAGATTTCCGCATCCCTCTTTTTATCGACAAAAAATGTATCATCCCTAAAATAAATCTCGCGATATCCGCAAGATATAAAATATTTTATTTCTTCCAAAACATATTCTGCAGACTGGAAACGCACTTTATTCCCGTCAAAAGCCGGGGCAGTGCAAAAGCTGCATTTACCCGGACAGCCCCGGGATGTGGCTACGGTCATATAAGGCATCCGTTTTACGATAGGATTAA
Organism: Candidatus Omnitrophota bacterium; assembly: GCA_028713415.1. GTDB lineage: Bacteria > Omnitrophota > Gorgyraeia > Duberdicusellales > 4484-171 > JAQTOI01. Next base: position 10,327 of record JAQTOI010000001.1, on the reverse strand, counting down.
AGTAATCGACATTCTTTGGAAGGAGAGAAAGATCCGGAAACGGTAAATCATCCAGATTATCAATAAAAGGGTATTCTGGATTCGAAATATGGGCATTGTTTTCTTTAAAGGCTATGCCGGCGGTATTTTGCCAACGCTTGCCCTCTCGTAAACAGCGCGCTATATCCCGGATTATATACTCAGGCTCGCGCTGGACCGCTACATCAACCCCTGGCCTTGCAAGGGTAGCTTGAGGCAAAAAAGTAGGATGCGAACCAAAAGCAATCGTTAAAATACTGGGTTTACGCTGTTTAAGAGCCTCCAGCAAACTTGCATCTTCCTCGAAGGTCATAGTGGAAGTAGAAATAACTATCATTTCTTTATCTATGATCCTTGGGTAAATACGCTCAAGGGCAATCTGCTCTGCCTGCGCGTCGATGAATTCAACCTGGTTACCGTCTTTTTTAAGCAGCGTAGCAACTCCAAGCAACGCAAAAGGAGGCACTGTTCCTCCGCCTATTCGTTTGCCGCCGCACCAGCAGCCGTACAAAACATCCCTGACGACGTTTTTTGTAAAAATAGTTGAAGGGTTAAGGACTAATATTTTCATTAGGGTTTACGCTTTAGGTCTTGCCAGTCAAAATATTTGGCGCAGGCGACATATTTCTCCTGTTTGTTTTTAATCAATATTTTAACCAAAATAACCCTTAGTATTTTGGTGCAAAATGATAACCTGCCAAAGGTGATATTAAACAATCGCAGCGACAATAACCCTATGGTATTCATGCGCATAACTATTTTTTCTCCTCAAGATATGATTCCAAATAATCTATAGTCAGGGGAATAACATACCTGTCATCCAGCCATGAGGGATTAAGAATAGCATTTGCCTCTAAACCCCGCACCGCCTTTTGCAAGGCGTTCTTATCAAAAACTGAAAAAGCGTAGGTGTACAAAAACTGAGTTTTACGGCTGGTAATAGCAGGGTCATAATGGCCTTTATCATTGAGATAGGATAATATAAAATGTATGCCTTCCCTTATAGAATTAAGCAACGTATCGGAAGCTTTTCTTTTATAATATTTTGTCAATAACGAAAGAGTCAGGGACTGGTAGCCGATATCAAATCCGCCGTACTCCGGAAAAAACCCGCTTTTTTCCTGGCACTTCAATAAAACGGAAAGCTTCTGCTCTGCTGCTTCTAAAAACCGGGCTTCACCGCTAAGAAAATAGATGTTTAACAACGCAGCTGCGGCGGCGGCCTGCTGGTTACTTACTTCCAGATTATCGTTTTTTGCCAGCCACTCGCCGGTTTTTCTTAAATCAATTAAATCTTTTTTCTCCAGCAACGGCAGCGCTTGCGAAATTGCCAAAGCAGACATGGCGGTAGCGCAGAAAGAATTCTCAAAAGGATAAACTTCATTCACGGAGCCATTTCTATTCCTAGCCCTAGCCCAAAATTTAATTGCCGCAATGCACCAGTCATGAATATTTTCATTTTGATAAAATAAATTTTCTTCAGCCTTACTCTTAAATAAAAGCGCTAATAGAAGCGCGCCTTCCTGAAATCTGGCATTTGGGAAATCAATCAGCTTATAATGCCAGTAGTATCGCTCAAAACATCCGTAGGTCTCAGATTCAGGCGTCCGGTCAAGAAAACCGATGATCCTGGGAGCCTGGGCCAACACTATTCTTATAAAAATATCGCTCATACAATTAAACTTTTTCAAGCACTATCAACATCTTAAATGCGAAGAAACCGGATAACGGAGCCAATAGGCGCTCTATTTGTTCAAGGAAACCACAAGTAAATAAAGGCACCAACGCTCTATAGTTAAATCCCCCGGACAAAGGATACATAACAATACTATGCGCCTCCTTATGGCTAAGTTTTAGCATGGGCGCATGCAAAGATAAAAACTCAGGGTTCTTAAAGAAAATTTCTGTCGGTGCCGCGATATCAGCCGAGCGCGCTTCTTTTTTCATGGATTCATTTTCCTGTGCTCCGCTGAATTTTAAATCGCTTTCTTCGTGATGGAAATTTTTTCTGATTAATCCTGAAAAAGCCGAAACGTACGGCTCTATGAGAATAAATTTTCCTCCCTTTTTCAGGATTCTCTGGGCTTCTTTTAGCATCTTTTCTGGAAATCGTATATGGTGAAAGGCATCAATTGATACGATATTGCTAAAGCTTTCATTTTTAAACGGCAGCTGCTCTGCGTCAGCCAAACAATCGTGCCAGGAAGCAAAAATTATATCAGTAGAAATGACATCCGAACAATCGCCTAAATACTTTTTAAAAGCGCCCACTCCCCCGCCTATTTCAAGAACATTGCCTTTTGCAATGTGAGCGGATATCTTTTTAAACCATCCGAAATAAACCCTTTGCAGAATTTTTTTTCTTTCCCAGATTACCCGATAGATTTCTAACAGCTTTTTTTCGTCAATATTCGGCCAATCTTTCCTGATTTGGGGATACATGCGTATTTTCATTTCATTTACTGTTACGGCGCGCCGCAAACTTAAATACATATGCAATAAAAATAAGCGCCGTTAGAATGCTTATCCATGCGCCTGCGATAAATTCTAAGGGGCTATATTTGAAAACTACCTTATGCCTGCCTTTATCTAAAGGCAAACCTCTTAAGATATAATTCGTGCGATAAACCGCTTCTCTTTTACCGTCAATATATGCTTTCCATCCGGTTGAATAAATTTCGCTTAATACAAGGAAAGACGGGTAATCAGAGTTAGTTATTAAGGCTATCCTATTCGGGTTGTACTCTGTTATTTCTACCGAATGTTCACTTTTTAAAAAATCTGCCGCATTGCAAAAGACCTCGCCTGTTTTACCTTTAAAAATGCCTTCTTCCTGGGCCACGGCCGCTTTAGTTATATCGAAACTTTCTCTCTCTAACACCCCTAAGGCTGCTTCTCCTTTAGCCACCACGACCTCGGGCACCAGAAAAGCACGGGGTACATAGTTTTTATTTTTATAAACTTTTACCCCGGAATTTAATTCCTTTATAAAAATAAATTTGTCTGAAGCCGGCTGGTTATTTTTCCCATAAAAAGCATATTTTATGTTCAAAATATCGGTGAGTTTTGAATCGGCATTTTGAAATAAGTTTCTGCAGAAGCTCTCCATAGAGCCCCCCTTCTTAAAAACATAACTTACAAATCGCCTGTATTCGCTTATTGGGGTATTATAAATGCCCTTTACATCGAAGATACCAAACGCAGTAGTCTTGTTTTCTTCTATGCGCGGCCAATTATCTCTAAAAATCCTAAAATATTTTTCCTGGTCTTGCCGGATGAAATCTATGATATCATTCGATGTGTAATACTCGAATTTTCCGTCATTTCGATAACAGTTGCCTGTAATCATCCTGGTGCCAAAAGCAGTTTGTTGACACTGTATCAAATCAAAAATAATAAAGACGGATAAACCTATAATTATTAGTTTATCTTTGTGAGCAAAATTCTTAAATCGCATTACCAGCGCGACAAACAATGCAGGTGAAAATAAAAATATGATTGTCCGGAATATGTCCTTTTTGAATACAAGTAAATATTCAGGAGTGCTCTTTAAGTAAGTGGAAAATATATAGTAAGCTAGCAGTATCAAAAACAATGACAGCAAAAAAGACCTCCTGAACGCAACCGCAATAATTCTGTCTTTACTTTCCCTGAGCAAATCTCCTATTTTTTGTAAAGTGATGCCTGCTACGAGGCCCATGGATAAAAGGAATATATATTCCCAGATTTCCATATCCATTATCGTATTAAAAAACGGCAGTGTCCGTCTTAAAAAATCAGCTAAAAATCCGTATTTTCCAAATGCAATTACCAGCGATAGCAAGCCTAATGTTATAAAAATTACACAATACTTTCTAAATTTATCTTTTGGAATAAAAAAAGAAGCCAGCAAAACAGAAACTGTTGCTACGCCCATATAGTTATTGACTAAAATGTGGAATTTCTCAAAGGTATAAAAGGAAGGGAAAAGATATATGAAGAGGTTGTGGGGAGTGAAAAAAATAGTTGCGCGGGCGCCTAAGTGCCAGCCGCTGCCAAAAATACCTTTTCCGTAATGCAATAAATGAACGGCGCTAAAACACAATGCTATAAAGTACGAAAGAATGAGCAGCAATAATAACTTAATTTTTACAGTTATTTTATAAGAGAAGGCTATCCTTAGCAGAGAATAAACTATTGCCGTAAAACATGACAAATATACCGCATAAGTGTGGCTTGCAAAAAACATAAGGCTTACGGATAAACCCAATAGCCAGACAAAAAGGTAAGGCTTGTTATGATTATTAATAAGCTTCTCGGAAAAATATAATAACACGGGCAACCAAAGCAAGCCCACGCCAAAAGTCACGTAGCCTCCGGCTATAATGCGCTGGGGTACGCTGGAAAAGATAAAAATCGATGCAGCCACCAGTGCCGGAATGTTCCGCAAACCTATTTCTTTATTGAACATAAATAGAAAAACAGCAGCGAGACATAAATGTATGAAAAATTGAATATTTAAAAACCACTGCCCAGGTATAACATAGAAAAGGAAAAAAAGCGGATAAAAGGGCCCGATAAATGGGGTAGTTATTGTCATCACTCCGCTTTCGCAATAAGGATTCCAGAGCGGCAATATGCCGCGAGCGATATTATCCGCAAAGAATTTTAAATTAGGTAAGACATCATATCCCATATCGTCGCTTATCGTAAGGCCAGGTATGCTGAGCAACTTTTGGTAAGAAAAAAATATAAAGGCTAAAAGGCCGAGGTACGGCAGCAAACGACGGATTAACGCTGGAAACTGCAATTTATTTTTTACCCTAATCATTTTGATATTTAGATCTGAACTTTATACTGGTGCAGTGACTTTATTAATTCCATCCGCCGTCAAAAAGTTATTTATCTTTGTTACTAAATAATCTACTATTTAACGGCCCTGATGAGCCATTGCGCTCCAAGCAGGTTTGTTATTTTAACATACCGGTCGAATTTCAAAAAAAACAATCCTATCCCGACAGCCCTCACTTCTATCGAGGAAAATTTTCTAAATAACTGCTTTATTTCAGAAGCGGTATATGAGCGTAAGACCGGCACGCCCACGCATTCTAAAAGCATGGTTCCCAAGAAATGATTTGTCCCTATTCTTTTCAACAAATTCCACAGAACTTTCTCTTTTTTAAATATTCTATCCAGTGAATTGGACAGAAACCGGATTGTATATGCTCCCAGAAGTTTAGGCGAAAATTTTCGGTATAAAGAAATATACGCACAACCCTGAAGCTGGAGCAAACGGTAAACCTCATCGATTGCTCTTTGCGTATCAGGCGTATGGTGCAAAACCCCCAGAGAAGCAACACATTCAAAAGAAGCATCGGGATAAGTTACCTCTTCAGCGTTATTCACAAAAAATTCCGGCACAGTTTTCAGGGTGTTTTTAAGCTCTACTACACCGGCTTTTGCTTGCTTTATGCTGTTTTCTGACAAATCTACGCCTGTATATGCGGTTTCATGCCCTGTTGATTGGCAACAGTACAAAGCATCCGTACCCTGGCCGCAGCCAATTTCCAATATATTCTTATGTTTAGATATTTGGCGCAATACCTCAGGCAACCAAGGCTCTTTTGCATATTTGAATTTCATCCTTTCGGCTGCATTCACTTGGCCGTCGCAAGGATTACTATCCCAAAAATAACGCGTAGCATCCAAGACTAATTTGTTGGGCCCTTTTACCATAGGTTTTTGTTTTTTGGCGAAGACTTAAACGTATCCATTATAACGTTTAAAGCCATAGCCGACTTGCGTCTCAATTCACAAAAAGAAGACAAACTTTTTATTTCGCGTAATATCCTCTTTGGCCGTAAGTAATACCTGCGTAAAGCCGTATTCTTTAAAGCAATCAGTGTATTTCTATCCATATGCTGCTCTATCAGGCTAGGGATTTTAAAATCCGGGGTGGGGTTTTTAGTATATTCCAGCCAGAAATCATAGGGTAAAATCCCTTTTTCTAATCCTATTTTATAAAGCGCGGTATCAGGATAGGGAATAAGAACCGCGAAAACAGCATAATCGGAATCAAGCCTAGAGGCAAATTCAATTGTCTCTAATGCATCTTCGTACCGTTCATCTAAAAAACCGAACATATAATAAGCCAATGTGGTAAATCCGGTTTTTTTTGCTAATTCTATAGCGTGCTTTGCTTCTTTCAAGGTAATGCCCTTACCGGATTCTTTTAATATTTGTTCCGAGCCGCTCTCCACTCCGTAATGGATACGGTAACACCCGGCTTGCCTCATTAAAGAATAAACCTGCGCATCAGCCATATTAACCCTGTCCCGTATTGCCCAATTAATCTTTAATTTGTTATTCAGGATGCCGGTGCATATATCTATCACTCTTTTTTTAGACCATGTAAAGGTGTCATCATATACCTGGATATCCGAAATACCCATTGCCGCGATTTCACTAAACTCATCCACTACCTGCTCTGCGGAACGAGCATAAACCTTCTGCGTGTTCATTTTGCAGAAAACGCACCTGTACGGGCAGCCTCGCGAAGTGATCATTGTGGTTTCGTAATCTTTGGGGGTTAAAATGGAATTGTAACGCTTATGGGGTAAGAGCCTCCTGTTTGGTGCCGGTATCCTGGTATAATCACTCACCGAGGCTTGCGCTGATTTGGGCGCAATTATCTTCCTGCCGTCTTTACGCCATACTCCGGCAATATCGCCGATTAAACCTTTCTGTTGTATAGCGCTAAGTAAATCAAATAACGCCTCTTCAGCGTCACCGGCAATAAGATAATCCGCTTGCGAATGCTCAAGGCTTTCACTTTGATATACAGAACAGTGCGGCCCGCCAAGTATGATTTTACAAAGGGGGAGTTTTTCTTTTATTAATTTAACGGTTTGCCATGTGGGGTACCAGAAGTCGGTCCAAACCGTAAAGCCGATAATGTCCGGGTTCATTTCGGCGAGCTTCTGAGCCGTATCTTGCGGGGTTAAATTGTCAAGCTGCGCATCTAAACAATACACGTTTTCCATCCCGCGCGAGATAAGATAGGTCGCCAAAATTAAAATACCTAAAGGAGGCTTATGCCCCAGCCCTTCTTTTTTATGAAAAGTGAAAAGAGATTGCACGCCTCCTAAAGCTGACGGTTGGACAAGAATAACTTTCATAATATGGCGAATTTATCCTGTTCTTTTATAGGTGTATTTTTGGCCATTTGTTTTATATTTCAATTATTTTTTTGCGCAATAATAAGTTGTGATGAGATTAAGACCATGAATAGGGATAAATAATGGAAATGAAATCTTTTTTTTGATATTAAAATACCTTTTTATTGTTTTCTCTATCTGCCAGATGCAATTAATGTGCTGTATGTCTATGACGCGCGGGTAATTTATGAGGTGCCCCTTAAACTTCCTAAAGCTGGTCATTCTCCTTCCCGTATTCCAGGCAAAACCACCCTCGTTGGGAATGCTTATAAAAATATCCCCCTGCGGGACTAGAATACGGGATATTTCTTCTAAGGCGAGGTCCAAATAAACCAAGTGTTCCAAATTGTAAATATTCAGAATACAATCTATGCTCTCGTTCTTTATAGGTAGTTCATAACAGTCCGCCCGCATAGCAAAAAAACCCGGGAATTTTTCCTTAAGGTTTTCTAATGAACCCTGGTCTATATCTATACCGAAATACATACCGTCTGATTTTACAAAAGGATAATGCGCGCCGTTCCCACAGCCGATATCCAGAATAAAATTGTAATGCCTGCCTTTCATTATGGACCGTATAGCGCGATGGCCGGCATTCTGTACCCAGGAAATAATACCGCCTGAATTGTAAAAATAGTTTTGCGCGAATACTAAGTTTTCCTGGAATTTTTGGTACTCTATCTCGCTGTAAATTTTGGGCATACGCATAGTTTTAGACGCGCAGAAATCCGGTATGCTATTTTTTATTTCATAATGGCGGTTGCAACTGGCGCACCTAAAGCCGCCCTTATCCTTTAATATCTCCTCTTTGTGGCAATCGGGACAGCGTAAAATGTTCTGGATTTTAGAATCAATCATGTTTTTATAATGCGTTGGGTTGTTTCATAATAAAATTATCATACCAAAGCTGAAAACTTAAAAGTGCCCAGAGATTGCGTCCATGATCAGCTTTTCTGGCATTATGCTCACCCAGCAAACGTTTAATCTCTTCATATTCGAAAATGCCTTGCCGTCCAATCTTTGTCCGGTCAAATACGCTATCGAAGGTATCAGCGAAAATTTCTCTGGACCATGCTGAATGCGGCGGCCCAAAGCCTTTTTTAGGTTTATCTATTATAGCCTGCGGTAAATAATCTTTTAAAATCTTTCTAAAAAACCATTTGGTTTTGCCTCCCCGTATTTTAATTTTAGAAGGCAAAGAATTAACGTATTCAATAAGATTTATATTCAACAAAGGCACTCGAGCTTCCAGTGATGCGGCCATGGTCATGCGGTCTGCCTGAAACAGGCCGTTACCCTCCAGAAAAAATAACGCGTCTAAATGCATAATCCTGCTGATAAGATCGTCTTCTTTCAAATTCTGGACAAGACGTCCTACCGGAGCCCATGTGTTTTCGCTAATTTGATCAAGAATTTCCTTTTTAAAAAGGCGGTTCTTCGCTATATCATCATAATAGCCCATCCAGACAAAGTGCTGGTATTCCGGCGTAAGCTCCATGCCTTGAATAAATTTTTTTGATTTAAATTCAAAACTCATGTATTTATCGGAAACAGGCAAACTATTAACTAGTGCCGGAATCAACCCCCTGGAAAGGACTGCCGGCAGCTTCCTATACAGCTGAGCTAACTGATGCGCCTTATAAGTAGGGTAACCGGCAAAAATCTCATCGCCGCCCCAACCAGTGAGCACAACTTTTACATAATCACGCGTAAGTTCGGATAAAGCCAAAAGAGGCAGAACCGTTAAATCTCCGAACGGCTCATCAAGCAGGCGGCCTATTTTGCTTAGTGTTTTTTTTCTTAAGTCACGCGAGAATATAAATTCGTGATGCCTGAGGCCGAGCTTACGTGCTACTAATGCGGCATGCTCAGATTCGTCATGGGTTGTTTCTTCGAAACGTAATGTAAAAGAATTAATCTCACCTTTAGAATATTTTTTGCAGAAAAGAGCTATTGCCGAAGAATCCAGGCCGCCGCTTAAAAATACGCCTAACGGCACATCGCTCATAAGTTCCAATTTTACAGCGTCCCCAAGCAGCTCTAACACCTTATCCCCTGCATCTTCGATATTAATCGCATTAGCGCCCATGCCATATTCCGGGCTCCAATAACTTTTTGTTTCTAATTGCGCGGCTCTGATCCAACCGTAACAGCCTGCCGGTAACTTTTGAATTCCCCTAAAAGGCGATTCCGGGGAAGGGATATAACCGAAAGAAAAATAACGGTAAATAGCCTGCCAATCGGGCTGCCTTGCGCCGGGTAAAATATCTAACAGCGCTTTTCCTTCAGAAGCAAAAGCCAACCCCTTATCAATTGAAGCAATATACAACGGCTTTATGCCTAACCTATCCCTTGCGATAAACATGTTTTTTGTGCGTTTATCCCATATCGCGAAAGCAAACATGCCGTTAAAATACTTCAAGCATTCCTCCCGGTATTCCTCAAAAGCGTGGAGAACGGTTTCTGTATCGGAATTTGTTTTAAAAATGTGTCCTGCCTGCAATAATTTTTTCCGGATTTCTAAATGGTTGTAAATTTCTCCATTATAAACGATAACCAGCGACTTATCCTCGTTAAAAATAGGCTGATCTCCGGAACGCAGATCCACGATGGAAAGCCGATTAGCGCCCATTGCTAAACCGGGCTCGCTGTAATGTCCGCTTTGGTCAGGGCCTCTATGCTTTAACGCCTCTTGCATACCCCTGATGGCGTGTTCTTCAATTATACTTGCGTCTTTTTTAATTATTCCAAAAATGCCGCACATTCTGCTATCTCCTGCAAACCGACATTAACATATAGGCCCATTTATTCTTGGGCGTAAAAGTTTCATATATTTTTTCCCATAAAAAAGCTGCCAAGTATGCCGGCAAATAAAGATAGCCTATAGCACGGGGCCAGCCAAGATAAAAACCAATCGCTCTCATTAGGAAACTAGCCTCTATATAATCAATGTCGGCATCGCCGCACTGCGCCCCAAGCGCGAGCAAATACTCTGCTGTGTTATCTTTCAGGCCCTTTTCGCTGGGCGTAAGCAACCGGAAAATGCGGCTAAGAAACTTATCGCCCTTGGCTTCAAGCACGAGCATCATGCCTTTCGGTTTTAATATGCGTGC